>JBBPIR010000001.1:0-145560 GCA_038040195.1 Chloroflexota bacterium
GTACGCCCTCGTCGATCGCGAGACCGGCAAGGTCGCGAGCGCGAAGTTCCCGCGCAAGTGGCCGACGCTGCTCGCTCATCGAGCGGCGTACGTCGAGCCGCCAGCCGGCACCGACGGCCTGCCAGCGGTGCGGATCACTCTGCCGGACGGCCGGATCATCCGGAGCGACGACCCCAATGTTGACCAGGTCCTGTCGGCCGACCTCGGCCGTGACGTCGCCCTTGACCGCTCCGCGCCAGAGGCGCCGAGCCTCGAGGAGTACTGGCCCGACATGGAAGGCCTCGATCACCGGGACGCGCTGACCGAGGAGGCGATGCCGCCCGGGACGTTCTTCGACGCCGGCATCGTCCACCTGCTGACGACCGCCACGCTCGACCGGCTCCGCCAGCTCTACCCGGAGGGTCGCTTCGAGGTCCGCCGCTTCCGACCGAACGTCGTCGTCACTCCGACCGACGGCCAAGCCGGCTTCATCGAGAATGAATGGGTCGGGCGCTCCTTGGCCATCGGCGACGAGGTCCGTCTGCGGATCACCAAGCCGTGCCAACGGTGCGTGATGACGACCATCGCACAGGACGATCTGCCGAAGGACCTCGGCATCCTGCGGGCCGCGGCGCGACACAACAACGTGAACGTGGGCGTCTACGCCGCGGTCGAGCGAAGCGGCCGGGTTCACCGCGGCGATGAGGTTTGGCTGCCGCAGTCCTGAGTGACAGGACGGAATCCGCGCGTGGATGGGACCGTTGGGGGCAGATTTGGTACCGCATACCGGATTCTGCGCGCAACGGCCCACACGTCCCAGCGTGGGTACCGTGGGCGGAAAAAGCCACCGTGGGACACCTGGAGCGGCCGCGATAAGGGTTCAGATAAGGGCTCAGGATCGGCGGCGGCTCGCGGCCGAGCAGCGCACCGACCAGCGCCCCCCGGGCAACCGCTGGCAGGAACGGATCGCCATCAGCGGCCTGCGCATGACGACCCTTGCCGGCGGCCACGACGGTCCCGGCGGCGCTGGCGGCGACGCCAGGCTCCGTGCCGGCGACGGTCCTCACGCCCTTGCCTACCTTCTTAAGCAGCCTACCTGGTGCATCCGTGCTCCAGTTCCTCCCACAGTCGGCGAGCGCCGGCATGCTGGGTGGGGTAGGCAATTTCGGTCAGCGCCGTCGCCAGGTAGTTGCGGTCGCCCAGGCCAGGCAGGCCACTGCGCCGGCGAAGAGACACGCGAACGCGACCACCAGGCCCGACCCGTTGCCGAAGATCAGGCTCGTAGCGGCATCTGTCCGCGCCGCGCCAGACCCTAGTGGATGTGCCCCTCCGCTGCCGATATCCCGATCGACAATCAGCGAGCGAGTCCGAGCCCCGGATACGAGCTTGCCGAAGGGGTCGCGCGGGACATACTGGGAACCGATGAGCGTCATCCGTACGATCACCCCCGGCATCCTGACCGTCGGCACGTATGGGGCGTTCGCCCCGCTTTGTTGGCGCGATGGCGATAAGGCACGAGGCCGCGACATCGATTTCCTTCGCGCGTTCGCAACGAAGTCAGGCCTCGAGTTCACCGCGCAGTTCTTCGAGTTCGACCGTATCTGGGAACGGCCTGGCCGCGACGAGATCGACGTCGCGGCTGCCAGCATCGCCCCGCTGGCGAGTCGTACCTCGCCAGGCATGATGTGGAGCGACCCGTACTTCACGGTGCAGCGCTCGCTGCTCATCCGGTCGGTGGATCGCTACCAGCTCAAGACCATGGCCGACTTCGGCGGCCGCGTTATCGGGGTCACGCAAGGTTCGACTGCCGATGTGGACACGGACGCCAGAAGGCCATTGACGACGCGTGTGGTCTACCTCGACGACCAGGACCGCGCCGTCGATGCGCTGCTGCGCGGTGAGATCGACGGATTCGGCACCGGCGATGTGTGCAGTGAATACCTGGCAGACTCGCATCCCGGTCAGCTGGCGGTAAGCGATGTTCATCAGATGGAGATTCCGGAGACGTTCGCCTTCGCCGTTCGGGAGTCGGGCGGGCTGCTCGATCCACTGAACGAGTTCATACGCACGCAAAGCAACCGCTACTGACCGGCGGCGCCACGGCGCTAGTCGAGTACGAGGAGACACGCTTCGCGGATGGGCAGACCGATCCGGCGCGGATCATGTGGGCAGGTCCGACCGAGCTTCACACGATCGAGACATTGGAACCGACGACCTGAACGTGATGGCCGTCGAGGTGAAGTGCGATCAGACGGCCTGACCGCGGAGTGCGCCAGCCCCCGCCGGCTCAATGTGCGCACGAAGCGGCCGATTTGGTACCGCAAACCGGATTCGCTGTTCAAGGTCGCCTGCGACTGCCGCAAGCGCGCGGGTGCCGCGGGGGGCCGCAGGTGTGTGCAGCAGACTGCTCGGATCAGGGGTCAAATCGGGGGTCAACTCCTCGAGTGGCGGTGTGCTTGCGCCCTCGTCCCATCGGACCATCAGAGAGGTCCGCTACTTCCCCGAGTACGAGCGGGAGTTACGCGGGCGCCTGAGTGGCTGACCCACTCGATTCGGCGGCATTCGCAGTGCGCTCGCCGTCCGGTACTCTGAGCGCCCATACGCTGGGAGCGAGTTCGTGACCTGCGCGAACTGTGGAACCGAAAACGAGGCGGGTCGCAAGTTCTGCGACGCCTGCGGCACGAGCCTTTCAGCCGGCTGCCCGAACTGCGGTGCGAGCAACCGGCCTGCAGCGCGGTTCTGCGCGGACTGCGGCCTGCCGTTGCCGGGCGGCGGTCCCGCGCCAAGCGCGACGGCAACCTCTCCGTCGAATGCAGCGCCGGTGGCCGAGCGGCGGGTGGTCAGCGTCCTGTTCGCCGATCTGATTGGGTTCACGCCATTCGCCGAGGAGCGAGATGCCGAAGAAGTCCGCGACACGCTGAGCCGCTACTTCGACCTCGCGTCCGACGTCATTCGGCGCTACGGCGGCACGGTTGAGAAGTTCATCGGCGACGCCGTCATGGCGGTGTGGGGCGCCCCCACCGCCCACGAGGACGACGCTGAGCGCGCGGTGCGTGCCGGGCTGGACCTGGTGGATGCCGTCCGCAGCCTGGGCCCGACCGTCCAGGCCCGTGCGGCGGTGTTGACTGGCGAGGCGGCCGTCACGCTGGGCGCCATCAACCAGGGCATGGTGGCGGGCGACCTTGTGAACACCGCATCACGCCTCCAGTCGGTGGCACCTCCCGGATCGGTCCTGGTGGGGGAGTCGACCCAGCGTGCGGCGGGCCGGGCCATCGCCTTCGAGGAAGCGGGCGAGCATGTCCTCAAGGGAAAGTCGGCCCCGGTGCCGGCCTGGCGGGCGCTGCGCCTGGTGGCCGAAGTCGGCGGCCGAAACCGCGCCGAGGGCCTTGAGGCACCATTCGTCGGGCGCGATGACGAGTTGCGGCTGTTGAAGGAGCTGTTCCTCGCGACCGGCCGCGAGTCTCGGATCCGGCTTGTATCGGTCATCGGCCCGGCGGGAATCGGAAAGTCGCGGCTGGCCTGGGAGTTCCTGAAATACGTGGACGGCCTGGTCGGTGACACGTGGTGGCACAGCGGTCGGTCTCCCGCCTTTGGCGAGGGCATCACCTTCTGGGCACTGGGCGAGATGGTTCGCGGCCGCTGCGGGCTGGTCGAGACCGATGACGAACCAACCACCCGGAGCAAGGTGCGAACCGCGATCCGGCAGTGGATCACCGATGAACGCGAGCAGGAGTGGGTCGAAGGGGCACTGCTTTCGCTGCTCGGAGTGGAGTCAAGCGGCGGGTCCGAGGAGCTGTTTGCGGCGTGGCGCACGTTCTTCGAGCGTATCGCGGCCCACGCGCCGGTGGTCATGGTTTTCGAGGATCTCCACTTCGCCGATTCAGGGACCCTGGACTTCATCGACCACCTCCAGGAATGGAGCCGTGGCCTACCGATCTATGTTGTCACCCTGGCCCGTCCCGAGCTCCTGGAGAAGCGGTCGGACTGGGGGGCCGGCAAGCGCAGCTTCACGTCGCTGTACCTCGAGCCGCTGCCCGAAGCCGCCATGCGCGAGATGCTCGCCGGCCTCATCCCAGGTCTCCCGGACCGCGCGGCGGCGGCCATCGTGGCCCGGGCGGACGGCATCCCGCTGTACGCGGTGGAGACGGTTCGCATGCTCCTGGCCGAGGGGCGCCTGACCGAAAAGGACGGCGTCTACGCCCCGGTCGGGGATCTCACCGAGCTCGCCGTGCCCCAGACGCTCACCGCCCTTGTGGCCGCCCGCCTGGACGGGTTGGAGCCTGCCGATCGGTCTCTCGTCCACGACGCCGCCGTTCTGGGGCAGTCCTTCACGACGGACGGCCTGGCGGCCGTGTCCGGCGTGGCCACCGACCTGGAGCCGCGGCTGACAGCGCTGGTCCACCAGGAGCTGTTCACGCGGGACACCGATCCGCGGTCGCCCGAACGCGGGCAGTACGCGTTCGTCCAGGCCCTCATCCGCGAGGTCGCCTATAACACGCTGGCCAAGCCGGACCGCAAGGCCCGTCATCTGGCCGCCGCTCGCTACTTCGAGTCGCTGGGCTCCGATGAGCTGGCAGGTGCCCTCGCGGGCCACTATCTCGCCGCCCATGCCAGCGCCGCGGCCGGTCCAGAGGCCGATGCACTGGCCGTCCAGGCGCGGATCGCGCTCCGGGCAGCGGCTGACCGAGCGGTAGCCCTGGGGGCCCACGACCAGGCCGTCGCATTCCTGGACCAGGCCCTGACCGTGACCACTGATCCTGCCGAGCAGGGTGACATCATCGAGCGAGCGGCCTCGTCAGCGACCACCGCCGCGCGCTACGTGCACGCAGAAGCCCTTTGCCGGCAGGCCATCGACCTGTACCGCGGCCTGGGCGACCGGGTCGGAGTGGCCCGTGCGACCACTGCCCTCGGCTCCGCACTGCTGTACAACGCTCAGGCGGAGGCTGCCATCAATCTCCTCGAGCCCGCTTCGGCTGAGTTCGCCGACCTGGCTCCCGATCCCGTCGTCGTCGCGCTGGACGGGATGCTCCTCAACGCCCTGGGTTTCGGGGAACGGTTTTCGCAGGCGCTGGGCGTGGCCGAGCGTGTGCTCGAGGCCGCGGAGCACCGCGGCCTCACCGAAGTGCTGGCGGATGCCCTCCTCGCCAAGGGAGCGACCCTGGCCGCTCTGGGCCGCGTCCGGGAGGGGATCGGAATCATCAAGGCCGGCGAGGACCTCGCGCGCGATGCCGGGCTCACCGCCTTGCACCTGCGCGGGATCATCTCGCGAACGTTCTTCGAGCTCGAGATCGATAACCGGCGAGCCCTGGCCGGCATGCGGGAGGGACTAGAGCTGGCTCGCCGCACGGGCGAGCGCCGGATCATGCTGCGGTTCGCCAACAACGTCGGTTTCACCGCCTACCTCGGCGGCGAATGGGACGAGGCCATCGCAACCTTGGAAGGACCGCTGGCCGAGGACCTGGAACCGAACCATCGGGTTGGGCTGCTGGGAAACGCCCTCGTGGTACGGGCTTCGCGAGGGGAGTCGATCGCGGATGGGCTTGCCGAGCTCGATCGGCTGGCGGGTGGGAGCAATGATGTCGGCTTGGCATCGTTGAGATTGTCGGTGTTCGACGCCAGGGGCAGCGAAGCCTTCGCGGCTGGTCGTTTCGAAGATGCTCGCACCGCATGGCTTCGCGTGGTGGAGCTCGACACCACCCAGGGCCCCTCGTATTACTACCAGGCAGCACGGGCCGGGCTCTGGGACCGCGACCTCGATGCAGCCCGGTCCGACTTACGGGCCCTGGACGGAACCGGCGTCCATGGCGGGGTCGTTGAGATCCGCCGCGCGACCATCCGTGCCGGTCTGGCCGCCCTCGAGGGTCGGCCCCGCGAGGCCGCTGCCGCCTACCGAGAAGCGATCCGCGACTTCGAGGACCAGCATCTCGCCTTCGACGCCGCCCTGACCGCCCTCGACATGACCGCCTTCGTGGGAATCTCGGAACCAGAAGTAGGCCCGATCGCGGCCGCTGCACGAGCGTTCTTTGCCCGCGTCGGAGCCAGGCCGTTCGTCGAACGGCTCGATGCCACGGTAGAGACTGCGGACAGCGCGGGTCCGGCGACGGATGGGATGCCGGTCGATGGCGCCGCGTTGACTGTTACGGCCAGCTCGGCGGCATCGGTCAGCGCGCTTCCAGCCGAATAATGAGCTCGTCACCTACCAGATATTGTGGTGTGTTGGTACCGCATACCGGATTCTGGGCGTAGCGACCCACAGGTTCCACATTGGCTCCGGTGGGCGAATCCGACCGCACTGGGACCCCTGGGACGGCCGCGATAAGGGCTCAGATAAGGGCTCGGATCGGCGCTCACCGCGCGAGCAGCTCACTCGACTTCCCATGACCCGCCAGAGCGGGCCAGAGCCCAGATGGAACCAATCGCCCCCAGCCGTGCCCATACCAAACGAAGGCGGTCATCTTGGTCGCCACGCGTAGGGTGAGCAGCATGCAGAACGATCTGGTGGTACGGGCGTCAGCCGGCGACCATGCCGCGTTCTCCCAGCTGGCAGCTGCTGCAATCGGCGGGCTGTACCGCGTCGCCCACCTGATCCTGCGGGATGGCGACCTTGCCAACGACGCCGTCCAGAACGCCCTGATCGCCGCCTGGCAGGACATTCGAGCTCTGCGCGACCCCGACCGCTTCGACGCCTGGCTGCACCGGCTGACGGTGCGCGCCTGCTACCGCGTCGCACGCAAGGAGCGGCATCGGGCCTTCACGGAGGTGCAGCTGGTGCCGATGCACGAGGTTCCATCGGTCGACGATGACCAGCGCCTGCTGGCGGTTCGCGATCAGCTTGAGCGCGGCTTTCGGCACCTATCGGCGGAGGAGCGGGCCGTACTCGTGCTCCATTACTACCTCGACCTGCCGTTGGCGGAGGCTGCCGACATGATGGGCATTCCGCTGGGCACCATGAAATCGCGACTCAACCGCGCCACCCAGGCGCTTCGGGCTGCGCTCGATGCGCAGGATCGGGCTTCGGCAGTCTCGACGGGAGGCATCGCATGACCAGTGAGCGCCAGTTCGACGCGCTGCTTCGATCGTGGCTTGAGGAATCGGCGCCGTCTGGCCAGCCGCAGGGCCTGCTCGAGTCGGTGCTGACCGCGACGGGTCACACCCGCCCCCGTCCGGCATGGCTGGTCCGCTTGCTCGATGAGCCGATGCCTGAGACAGGCCGCCCGGGACTGAGCCGCTTCGCGCCCTTGGCTCTCGCTGGGACAGCCGTTGTCGTCGCCCTGGTAATTGGCATCGGCCTCTTCCTGCGATCGCTCAACGTCGGTCCGAGCCCGACGCCCAGCGGGCAGCCCAGCCCGAGCGAACTCGCAGGACCATCAGCAGGACCGACCTCGTCCGTCGTCTCGGGTCCGGCAGGGGTCTGGATCGCCACCGGGACGATGGGTACGCCCCGCTCTGGTCACACCGCGGTGCGCCTCCTCGACGGCAGGGTGCTCGTTGCGGGCGGCTCGGGAGCCAATAATGAGGACCACCTGACCTCCGCCGAGTTGTACGACCCGGACAGCGGGACCTGGTCCGCCACCGGGAACATGCTCAAGCCCCTCGCTGGCTTCCCGGCCACGCTGCTGCGCGACGGCAAGGTGCTTGTGGGGGATGTCGACGACCCGACGGCGGACGAGCCGATCGGCGGCGCAGAGGTGTACGACCCGGACAGCGGAATCTGGACCGCCACCGGGAAGATGCTCATGACTGGCGACACGGCCACCACGGCCACGTTGCTGCGCGATGGCAAGGTCCTCGTGATCGGCAACGACGGCAGCGCCGAGCTGTACGACCCCGACAGTGGGACCTGGACCGCCACCGGGACGATGACCACACCGCGGCACAGCCACGCGGCCATCCTGCTGCCCGATGGCAGGGTGCTCGTGGCGGGCGGCCACGCCCCCTTCGACTTCCCGACTGACTCGGCCGAGCTGTACGATCCGGACACGGGGTCCTGGACCGCGATCGCGAACATGAACGCCCCGCGCGACGTCATCACGGCGACGCTGCTGCGCGATGGCAAGGTGCTCGTGGTGGGCCAAACGTCAACGTCGTCCGCCGACCGGTGGGCCGAGCTGTACGACCCGGCCACCGGGGCCTGGACCGCCACCGGGGACATGGCCAGGCCGGGCACCTCCTACCAAACGGCCACACTGTTGTCGGATGGCACGGTGCTGGTGGCGGGCGGCGTGAATGGAATTGACCCCGAGCCGCCCTTTAGGGCCGCCGAGCTGTACGACCCGGACACCCGGTCCTGGACCACCACCGGGACCATGCTCGAGTGGCGCGTCGGGTCCCCGGCCACGTTGCTCCTCGATGGCAGGGTCCTCGTGGCGGGTGGCGATGACACACCGGGTTCGGCGCAGCTGTACGTCCCGGGCAGCGGTCAGTGATCTGCCCTGCCGGCCGGCATGGTCGTGGGGCTGGTCGGCGATGTCGATGAGGAGAGAGTCTGCCGCGACCACGTACCTCGGCGACTAGCTCCTGACCCTCGTGCTGTCGGCCCTCGCCGGCGGCGGCGATGCCGAAGAGTGATGCAACCCTCCAACCGGACTGGGAAGGAAGTCTAGGCCGGGCGAACACAGCGGTAGCCTACGGAACGCTAATCGGACAGCTGCGCTCCTCTCGGCCCTTCAGGGGTCAAATCAGGGGTCACCATCGCCGCCGGGGTGCTGCACAGGCCGGATCTGAGCATGAATTTCGCCGACGGGGGCAAGTTGGTACCGCATACCGGATTCGCGGCAAACGTCCGGCGGGTTCCGGCTGAGTACGGCTGTTACGGTGCGCTCCGGCCAGTTCTGGTGGATTCCGACCGGCTTGAGGGTACGAATGAGGGTACAGAGGCTGCACCGACGAAGCGGTTCAATCCAATGTCGCCCGGGCTTGTCGGCCGCCTGCCGAACCGCTGTCATTTCCGAGCACCCGCCCGCGCGTGGAGTCCTACGAGGCGTTGACTGCTCCGCTGGGCCGAGCCTGGGGCACCCTCGGGTGGTGGACTCCCCCGGCCTCGGCCCGGGGCGCCGTCGGGCTCATCGGCTACCTCGCCTCGGTGCGAGACCGCGGGTCCGGGATACGCCCGTGGCTCGACCTGTACGCCTACCCCGCGTTGCTGCTCTTCTACGCCTTCGGGCTGGGAGCAAGCGCGGCGCGCCGGTTCGACGGCCTCACGATGCTCTTCGATCAGCTGGTGCCTGACGCCCGCGGACAGCTGCACCCGGCCGTGGTTGAGCTCAATCACCCGGCGTCATCGACCACGATGTCGCCAAGACTATGCCCGGGATGCAGCCCCAGCTGACCCCGTTGGTAGGTACGGACCTCTGGCTCAATCGAGCAAGCCGAATTCTCAAGCCACGACCGTGCCGGTCCCGTCGAGACGTCGCTTCATGCTCAATCAGCCCAGGAGTGGGGCGTCGCTGATCGGGACAGCGCATAGGGCACCCAGCCTGTCAAGGATATCGATGGCGGGCCGCCGTCGCTGGCCATGACCTGCCGCAACGGATCCTGTCGCCCCCTGAGGAACAGATTCGAGACCGGATCCTCCGTCTCAAGGCGGTCTCTGATGTTTGGCGGCTTCCGCCGATGTATCAGCACGGCCTGCCCCTCGGCGTAGGTCACGAGGTCGCATCCGTCTGGGCCATAGCGGTGGGGTACCCACAGGGGGACACTGGGGCCATGAGGACCCATGGCCTGAACGCGTCGGGCGCAAGACGATCGGGTGCGCTCCGGACCGGGTTGGCCCGACTGCGCCCACGGGCGTGGCTCGTCTTCCTCGGTGGAGGCCTTGGCCTCGCCGTCGCCGGAGCACTCATCGGTGACGAGAAGGCCTTCCAGCCGCTCCTGAACGCGATGGGATTGGCGGCCGCGGTGGCCATCCTCGCCGGCGTCAGGATGCATCACCCGGCCCGACACCTGCCGTGGCAGCTGATCGCCCTCTGCACCGCCCTCACGACGATCGGGATCGGGATGGTTCCCAGGACCGGTGATGTCGCGATCGTGGGCCAGGCGATGACTGGCGCCGGTTTCGTGGCCGGCTTCAGTGGTTTCGTCATGCTCATGCGTGGTCGCATCCCGGGTGGCGAACGCGCAGCCTTCCTGGATGCGGCGATCCTCGCCTCTGGAACCGGCGTCCTGATCTGGGCATTCGGCTTCGCCCCGTACCTTCTGGCCGGACAGGGCAATACCGCAGCTGTGGCTGCCTTCTTCTACCCCGCCATCGTCGCATCGGCGGCGGTCGCCCCACTGTGGTTCCTCGGTGGGGCCCATCGCCCCGCGACCCGCCTCCTCGTCCTCCTCGCCCTTCTCACGCTTGCCCTCACGTTCATGGACATGCTGCGCGGCGTGATCGGCCATGGCGCGTTCCCCGGCCCGTACCTTCTGGCTGAATTCGCGTCACTGGCCGTCGTGAGTGCAGCCGCCCTTCATCCCTCGATGGCGATCGCGGCGGAGCGGCACAGCTCAGAGTTTCGGCCCATCGGCCGCCGTCGGATCGTGGCGCTGGCGGCCGCCCTTCTGGTCAATCCGGCGACCCTGGCGATCGAGGTCGCGAGCGGTCGGCAGGTCGATCCTGCGCCGTATCTCGTCGGCGGGACGCTGATCGGCATCCTCGTCATCGCTCGCCTCGGCGGCGCTTTGCGGCAGCTCGGCGAAAGCCTTGGCGAACGCGATTCGCTGATGGAGCTGCTTCGCCGACAGGCGCTCTTCGATGCGCTCACGTCGTTGCCCAATCGGAGCTTCTTCAATGACCGATTGACCGCCGCCATCGCGAACCGATCCGCCGACCGCCTGCTGGCGGTCCTGCTCGTCGATCTCGACGACTTCAAGGCGGTCAACGACAGCTACGGACACGAAGCGGGAGACGCGCTGCTGGTCGCCGTCGGCGAGCGGCTGCGCAAGGCGACCCGCGAGGGTGATACGGCGGCTCGATTCGGCGGCGACGAGTTCGTCATCGCCCTGCCAGCCTGCGCCGACCCACTGATGCCGATCGGCATCGCCAAACGCGTCCTGGCGATGCTCGGCGAGCCGTTCGACGTCGGGGGTCACAGCCTGACGGTGAGCGCCAGCATCGGCGTGGCCGTGGCCGACCCCGGCGATCGAACCATCGACGATCTGGTCCGCAAGGCTGACGTCGCGATGTACCTGGCCAAGAGCCACGGCAAGGGCCGTGTCGAGGTCTTCGAGCCGTCGATGCAGGCGGCCGCGCCGACCAAGCTCCAACTCCAAACGGACCTTGCGGCCGGGATCACCGCCGGCGACCTGCGTCTCCACTACCAGCCGGTCGTGGACCTGGACACCGGCCGGACGATCGGGTTCGAGGCGCTCGTTCGCTGGCTGCGGGACGGCCAGCTCATCCCGCCGCTCGACTTCATCCCGTTGGCGGAATCGAGCGGGCTGATCGGCCCACTGACCGACTGGGTCATCGAGGAGGCCTGCCGCATGACGGCGGCCACGGGCAGACGCGGTGAGCGTCCGTGGGTCAGTGTGAACCTGTCGTCGAGCCAACTCGTGCGCCAGGATATCGTCGCTCGGATCGGCCGCACTCTCGAGGCGACCGGCCTGGCTGCGGATCGCCTGATCGTCGAGATCACGGAGTCGTCCCTGCTCGAGATCGATGTAGCTCGGCCGGCCCTCGAACGCTTGAGCGAGATCGGCGTCCGTGTCGCCATCGACGACTTCGGGACCGGCTATTCGGCGCTGAGCTATCTCGCACACCTGCCGATCGACATCGTCAAGATCGACCGTTGGTTCGTCCACGCGCTTCAGAAAGCGGGCCCCGAGGAAGCCATCGCCTCGGCCATCATCGCCCTCGCCAAGCGGCTCAAGTTGACGACGATCGGCGAGGGGATCGAGACCGCGGCCCAGCTCGACCAGCTCGCGTCGCTCGGTTGCGATCTCGGCCAGGGCTTCTTCCTGGGCGTACCCGCTCCTGAGCAGCACCTGCGCCCCGTCTCATCGTCGCGGCGCAGCCGGGCGCGGCAGGCCAGCCTCGGCAGCCTCATCGCCTGACGCAGCGGGCTCGGCTGCGGCGCCCGTGGAACTCCCCGCGGTGAAAACCGGCAGATGCCCCTCAGCTGGGCGTTCGTCAGCCGGTCCCGGTCAGGTGCACGCCGGGCGGGCAGATGACACAAATGCGGCAGCGAGGCCGCCGCACTCGCCCGCAGGGGCGCCCGCTGCTCGCCTGAGGAACACATTCAGGACAGGTTCCTCGTGAACCGGTCCGCAGTCTGTGCGATTTCTGCAGGAAATCGAGGGTGGCCACGCTCATCTGTGCGCGGTTCGCTTCTCACGGGAACGAGGACCTGCGCAGCCGTCGAGGTCATTCGATAGGTCGGGTCGTGGCCGCGGTCACGGTCGCGCGCCGAACTCGGATCAGGGAGGGGTCAGGGATCGGGCCATGCCCCCGGCGACGCCCCGAACCCGGCGCCCGCTATCCTGCCCCGATGACGCGACAACGGATCCCGGACGATGCCCTCTCGGCCGCGCATCCTGGGCCGTGCTGCCCGCATCGAAGGCGAAGTAGCCGAGCTTCTGGAGGTACCTTCCGCAGGGCCGTCGGGCGGGCCGATCCGCCGGTCCCCGACGTGTTCTGGGAGCGGGTAGCCGCGCTGCGAAGCTCGCGAGCTCGACACGGCGGTAGCCGTAGCCCAGCACGACCGGACATGCTCAAGGGGCTGCTCCACTGCGTCTGCGGTCAGCGAATCCGGACTGACGGGACGATGGGTACTCCACCGCGCCAGCGCAAGATGCACCCTCGCCACGATGAGTGCCCAGAGTGGGGTCCCAAGGCGTCCTATAGCTCCGACGCGTACGAACCGTGGGTGGTGGGGCAGGTCACGGGAGTCCGAGTCGACGACGTCACGGTCGAGCGTATCGTTCGCGTCCTCTCGACGCCCAGCGTCACGCCAAGCGACGTTAGCCGAGCTCGCGTCGAGCGGATGAAGCGAGATCTTGCCCTCGATCACGCCGCTGGTCAGCTCGACGACGCGACCTACCTGGCAAGGATGGCTACCCTGCGGACCGAGCTCGCCACTGCCGAGGAACGCGAGCCGACTCATGCGGTGGCTTCGGCCGACAAGGTGATCGCGAAGCTGCGAGCACTGCCCGAGACGTGGGCGATGGCAACTCCCGACGGCCGCGCCGAGCTGCTACACGCGATCTACGAACGCATCGTTGTCAGGGGCCCCGAGTTTATTTCGGCCCGTCTGACCATTCCGACGCCTACGTCGATCTGGTGCTCGCCTGGGCCGCCCGCTAGTGGAACGTGTCGAGCGCCAGGTTGAATTGCCTAAGCTTGACCCAGGACACGGGGCGCCGCTTCGGCCTCGACGTTTGAGGGTACAAACGAGGGTACGGCGGATTCCGCGGCCACGAAAAAGCCCCGATTCACGCTCAGAATCGGGGCTCCGGGATGAGATTGGTACCGCATACCGGATTCGAACCGGTGATCTCCGCCTTGAGAGGGCGGTGTCCTAGGCCTCTAGACGAATGCGGCCCGGCGCCGCGCGTCCTGTTGGGACGGGCCGGCGGGAGTATAACAACGGTCCTTCCAGGCCCCAAGTGAAGGGACTTCCCACGTGCGCGTCCAGAGCCAGATCACGGTGAACCGCCCATCCGACCAGGTCTTCGCGGCCATCACCGATGCCAACATCACGACCAAGTGGGCGTCGGCCACCGAGAGGTCGTGGTGGGTCACGCCGCCCCCGGACGGCGTTGGATCGGTCCGCCGCGCCACGGGAACGGTGATGGGCCAGCCGTTCGAGAACGAGGCCAAGGTCATCGAGCACGACCCGCCCCGCCGCCAGGTGATGTCCGGCCAGGAGTCGGGCGTGAAGTTCCAGGTCGCCCTGGACTTCGTTCCGGAGGCGGATGGAACGCACATCACCGTGACCTCCGACATTCAGCTGAGCGGAGGGATGCGATTCCTCGGACCGATGATCTCGCATAAGTACCGGCAGATGTGGGACGTCGATCTGGCCGCCTTCAAGCGGATGATGGAGGCTGGCGAGCTGCCGTAGGTCGCGGCTCGGGCGACCTCGCCCGGGCTCGACTGCAGGCGTCGGACGCGGACCGCCAGCTCGACCGCCGTGGCGACCTGGGCCTGGACAGCGCCCAGGCGGCGCACCACCTCCGCGACAGACCGCGTACCGACCGGTTCGAGGAGGTGCCGCTGCATCCGCCAGGCGAGGGCCTGGGGCCAGGTGATCCTCTCGACCATGCGTCGCGCCTGGGACCGGTCTGTTACGCGACGCCTACACGGCTCAATACGTGATCGTCTGGCCGTCGGTCGCGGCGGAGACGCGGATCACCTCGTCGATTACGTCGAGATCGACATCGGACAGGCGCTTGAAGCGGATGCAGCCTCTGCCCAGGTTCGCTTTGGCGAGCCGCGCGGCGAACGGCTCCAGGCCGATGGGACCCGCGTAGAGCGAGATGTACTGCTTGTTCGATGCGATGGCCAGGCACATCCAATCGCCCGTTCGGCCTGACCTGCCCCGATACGAATAGCGACCGTAGCTCAGGAATCCGCGGTCGACGTACCGGCGCAATCCGGGTACCAGCTTCCGGATCCGGGCATCCAGCTCCTCCAACTGCGGTCGGCGGACGTCATCCAGCGCCGCCAACCATGCGTCGGGGTCTGTCGGGCCAGTCGGTGTCTGGCCGTACATGCCCTGTTGCGTCGCCATCGTGGTCCTCCTGGTCGTGGGGCGGTGAGGGCGTGGCTAGCGGCGGGTGGCTAGCGGCGGGACGCTCCCACCAGGTCGGCGTTGGCGGCCATCATCCCGTGGCGCCGCTCCTCCAACCAGCCGAGGATGGACGCGGCCACCGCCGGCCACGTCTCGGAACCCATGACCAGCCCGAAATGGCTGGCCCCAGGGATGTATTCGTAGGTCGCGCCCAGCAGGTCGGCGGTCCGACGCGCCTCCGACGGATGGATGACGTCGTCCAGGCCGGCACCGATGACCAGCGTCGGCATCCGGATCAGCCCCGGGTCGATGGCCACGCCCAGCATCCGTTCCTGGCGGGCTCGCCCCGACTCGTGCGCGCCGGCCAGCAGCTCCTGCATCTTGGACAGCTCCTCATCGGTCATGTCGGGCATCCAGGCTCGCAGCTCGTCCAGGGGGGCCAGCCAGCCCCACCACGCGGCGTCGTACACGCCCGGGACGGATTTCAGCTCATGGTCGGCCGGGCGTCGGGGGAGGGCCGCGGCCGGCGGGGAAGGTGCCAGCAGGACGAGGCCCAGCACGGGGCGCGACTGGGCGTACAGCAGCGCGGCCAGGGCCCCCATCCCCCACCCGATCAGCACCGGGGGACGCCCCAGCTGGCGGGCCGCGATCCCGATGTCATCGGCGTAATCGCGCATCCGGGTGTCCTCCAGATCGGCCAGATCAGAGGTGAAGTGGCCGCGCAGGTTCAGGGCATGCGCCTCCCAGCCGCGTTCGGCGAAATAGGACGCGAAACTCGACCACAGCCATGACCCGGTGAGCACGCCATGCACCAGCAGAAGTGGGGGTTTGCGGCTGCGACGTTCGGGCTGATGGGTCTCGACGTGGATCCCTTCGGGCTCGATGAAGACCTCGTCGCGCTTGATGGCCTGGACCACGGTGTACTCAACCCTCCAGCGGATAGAAGACCATCCCGGTCAGCAGCTTCGGATAGAAGTAGGTCGACTTCTGCGGCATGACGTCCCCGGCAGCCGCCACCGCGGTCAATTCCTCCAGCCGGGTGGGGCGCACCAGGATCGCCGCCGCCACCTCGCCGCGGGCAACGCGGGCGCGGGCATCGGCCTCGCTCCTAGTGTAGAGGAGCGTCTCCCCGCCGGCCACGTCCGCCTCGGTGATGCCCAGCCGGTCGCCGAGCAGCGCGGCATGCAGCAGCGCCAGGTCGAGCCGGCGGGCCGGCGCGCTGACCGGCTCGCGCCGCATCCGGTCGGCCGCGGCATCCACGTCTCCGATCAGGAGCCACCCCTCCCCGTCGGGCAGGACCAGCCCGAACACGGCTTCGGTGGCATCGCGCAGGTCCGCCAGCCGCTGGGCCAGCTGCTCGGCTGCCACCGACACGGCCTGGAACAGTGGATCGGGGCCCTGCACCAGGTCGCGCAGCCGATCGGCATCGGCTCGGCGCAGGAGCCGATGGGTGGGCCGGATCTCGAGCTGCTCCTGGGCGGCATTGACCAGGACCGCCATCACCCAGTCCGCCGCCAGGGCGCCCGGCGCGGCGGCGCCGGGTATCGGTCTGGATCGGACCTCGGCCTGGTAGGACAGCGCAGTCTCATACCGATGGTGCCCGTCGGCGACCACCAGTCGCCTCCGGGACAGGTACGCGGCGAGGCCCTGGTCGGACTCGATCACACCGGTGCGATGCAAGAGCCCGTCCCCGTCGCGGGCCCGCCACTCGTCGAAGACCGCCCGTTCGATGAGCGGCGCATAGCGCGCCGAGCGGTCCGCGTACAGCACCAGGATCGGGCTGAGCTGAGTCCGGGTCGCCTGGAGCAGCCCCAGTCGATCCTCCTTGGGGCCGGGCAGGGTGTGCTCATGAGGCCGAATGCCGGGCCCCCATGGTTCCAGGCGGATGCGGGCCAGGATCCCGCGCACCGCCGCCGACTCCGCGGAGTCGGCCGCCTGATAGCGGTACGCGTACAACGCGGCCCGCGATCGAATGCTCAACGTCCCGTCCGCCTGCCAGGCCGCCAATGCCTCGGCGGCCGCCCGGTGCGGGGCCGCCTCCGCGCTGAGCTCCAGGCGGACCGCGTTGCGCGGGTGGCGCGCCAGCAACGCCGCGCGCTGGGAGTCGTTGATGACGTCATACGGAGGGCAGACCAGATCGGTCAGGTCCGCAACGCGTCCGGGGGACGCTGCTCCCTCGCCCGGTCGTCGAACCCGGGCCGGGATCTCGCCGCTGCCGAACCGATCCAGTGCATAGCCGAGCCCGCGCAGCGGGCGCACCAGGGGCATGGCCCGAGTCTAGCCGCCGATCTCCTCGAAGGTGGCTCCGTCGTCCGGCGACCGTCGGCTGGGCCCCGTGTCGGGCCGGCGCAGGAAGAGGACGGCGGCCGCCGCGATGGTCAAAAGCACGGCCATGGGCACGAACGGGAGGCGCCGGTAGTCAAGCGGCCAGACCACGCTGACCACCCGCTCGGACCGGTTGCCGACGGGGTCCAGGGCCACCACCCGGACATCGGTGGGCAGGAGGCCCGCGTCCACCGATGCCTCGAATGACCCGTTCTCCGTCACGTCGACGGGTTGGCCGTTGACCGTGACGGTGGCGCCGGAGACCGTCCGACCTGACACGGTTGGGCTGAAGTCCACCAGGACATCGTCCGCGGTGAAGGCCAGTGAGGGGGCCTCTCGGAACACCCGAATGCGCCAGGTGCCGTAGTACCCGTGACCGACGGGTGTCACCAGCCAGATGCTGGCCGTGGTGCCCGAGCCGTTGGGCGCGTTGGGGCCTGCCGCCTCGAGCAGACGGATCTGGGCGACCCCATCCGCTCCGATGGTCGTTTGGCCGGAATCCCCGCGCGACACCCACCACACGTACGTGCCGGGCGGACCGGTGATCTCGGCGGACGCCGCTTCGTTGCCCACGATCAGCCCACTCGGATGCTCCGGGTCGGGCGCCACGCCCGCAAAGCCGGGGGTCAGGTGGCCCCCGTTGGCCTCGGGTTCCATGAGCGAGGAGGTTGCAACGAGTCGGGTCTCCACCGGCGACCGGGCGCTCAGCAGCGCGACCGCCGGCGCGCGAACGTCGAGGACGGTGAATTCGGAGGACTCGAACAGGAGCGCCATCCATCCGCCGCCGGGGCCGACCGTACCGACCGGCTTGAGCCCGGGCAGCAGTGCCAGGGACGCCACCTCGGCCAAGAGGTCCGGATCTGAGGCCGGTCGGACGAGCCGTCCGCCGAACACGTACACCTCGCGGTTCCCGGGCAGACCGCCGGGGATCGCGCCGAAGAACGGCATCAACAAGGCGGCGCCGGTGCCCTGCACTGTTGCGGCAAAGGCGCCGGGGCGCGTGTCACTCCCGAACGCCGTCGACGGACCCGCCCCGCCGCCAAGATCACCGGGGAGCACGTTCACCGACGATGGTGGATCGCCGGTGCGCACAATGATCCGCGTCTCGGATCCCGTGCCGAACACCGCGGCTGCCACTCCACCGCTCGTGCGCGCGACCCGGCGCTCGGCCTCACCGTCGCGGGGCCATGACCACAGTGTCAGCGTCGAGAATTCCGTGCTGGTCACGACGGCCGGTCCCCAGTCCAGGGAGAGCGCCCGCGCCGCGAACAGCTCGCCGATAGCCGCACGTTCGAGAATAGGCGCCCCCCCTCGGAGACTCACGCGGTGCAGACCGGCCGAGATGGCCCCCTCCGGTCCGATCAGCGGCCCCGCCAGCAGCACCTCTGCGCCCGGGACGCCATCCGTCTCCCCCGCGTCCGTGATCGTTGCGCAACAGCTGGAGATGCCCGGGATCGTGAACCCGGTGCGTTCGTATTTGGCGCCGTTCCAGCGCAGCAGGCTGACGTCGAGGACTTCGCTCGAGTCGACGAGCGGTCCTTCGGTGACCAGCAGCTCATCGGTGCCATCGGCGTCCATGTCGGCCGCAATCAGCTGGGCGCCGTAGCGCTGGGTGTCGGCCACAAGCCGGAGCTCCAGGGCGCGGTCGATGTCGACGACCTCCCAAATGGTCAGGCAGCACGGGTCACCGAACGTTGCGTCCGGGCCCAAAGTCGCGACCAGCAGGATCTCGCGCCCGTCCCGATTTGCACGAACAAGCTTGGCCGGATCATCCAACTCGACCGCGATCATCCCGTCCTTGTCGATTCGGGCGCGGCCCACCCCCGTCAGCAGCTCATCACCGCTCGCGGACCGTCGAAGCGGGACGGCGTTTCCGTGCTCGGCCGCCGACGCACCCAGCTCCACATCGTCCAGGTACCAGGCCTGGAGCGCTGCCAGTCCCGGATCGGCCTGCGAACCGGTCACCAGCACGAGCTCGCGCGTGCCGTCGCCGTCGAGATCGAACGTGATGGCGTCGGTGACGAATGGCAGGGCGACCGCTTCGGGCTCGGCTGGTAGTGGCGTGCCCGGGATGGGGTCGATCGCGGCCGCCGGCGCGGGCGCGGCCAGGAGGCCGAGCAGCATGGCGAAGCCGAATACCGCCCGGGCTAGGTGTCGATGCGCGCGCATGAACCCGTCAGCCGCGGAGGGCGCGGATCGGCTCCAGGGTGGTGGGGTCCTCGAGCGCCGAGACGTCGCCCGCATCCAGGCCCAGGTACGCGGCGCGCGCCACGCGGCGCAGGATCTTGCCGTTTCGCGTCTTGGGGAGCGCCGGAACCAGATGCACGGCGGCGGGGCGGAAGGATTTGCCCAGCCGATCGACAACCGTCTCTCCAACCGCCGCGGCTAGCGGCCCATCCGGATCGGCACTTGCCCGCACAACCGCGAACACCACGATCGCCTCGCCCTTGACCTCGTCCGGCACCCCCACCGCCAGGGCCTCCACCACCACAGGGTGCGCCACCGCCGCCGATTCCACCTCGGCCGGACCGATCCGCTTGCCGGCCACCTTGATCGTGTCGTCCGAGCGGCCGCTGATGTACCAGAAGCCGTCGGGGTCGATGCGCGCCCAGTCGCCGTGGACCCACACTCCCGGCAGGCGCCGCCAGTAGGCCTCCAGGTACCGATCCGGGTCGCGCCAGAAACCCTGGGTCATCCCCGGCCACGGTTGGCGGATCACCAGCTCCCCCACCTCGCCGCGGACCGGATGCCCCTCAGCGTCCACCACGTCGGCCGCCATGCCGGGGCACGGACCGGCGAACGAGCACGGGGCGATGGGGGTCATCGTGGTGCAGCCCACGATCCCGCCGCTGATCTCCGTCCCGCCCGAGTAGTTGATGATCGGCAGCCGCTCCCCGCCCACGGCGCGGTGCAGCCACCACCACGGGTCGGGGTTCCATGGCTCGCCGGTGGAACCCAGCACAAACAGCGACGACAGGTCATGGGCCCGCACCGGCTCCGACCCGTGGGTCATGAGGGCCCGGATCGCGGTGGGGCCGATCCCCAGGTGGGTCACCCGATGCCGCTCCATCAGCGCCCACAACCGATCCGGGCCGGGAAAGTCCGGTGTCCCCTCGTAGATAAGCAGGGTCGCGCCCAGGAGCAGGGCACCGCAGACCGCCCACGGGCCCATCATCCAGCCCATGTCCGTGAACCAGAACAGGACGTCGCCGGTCTGGAGGTCGAAGCAGTGGGCCAGGTCCACGGCACTCTTGAGCGGGAATCCGCCATGGACGTGGACCGCGCCCTTGGGTTTCCCCGTGGTGCCCGAGGTGTAGATCACCAGGAACGGATCGTTCGCGTCGGTTTTGACCGATGCCAGCGGCTCGTCGCCGGCCGCCGCCAGCGCCTCGTTCCAGGCCACGTCACGGTCCGCCGTCCACGCCACCTCCCCGGCGGCGTCACCCAGCCGACGCACGACCAGGCAGCGCTCCACCGATGGCGCCTCGGCCAGCGCTGCATCGGCCACCGCCTTCATGGCCACGGGCTTCCCGCGCCGCCAGAACCCGTCGGCGGTGACCAGCAGCCGCGCCTCGCAGTCCGCCAGCCGGCTGGCGACGGCCGGCGCGCCGTACCCCGAAAAGATGGGCGTGTAGACGGCCCCCAGCTTCCCGACGGCCAGGACTGCGATCACCGCCTCGGGGATCATGGGCAGGAAGATCCCTACCCTGTCACCGCGGCCCACCCCCAGGGTCGCCATGGCCCGTGCCGCGCGGTCCACCTCGGCCCGCAGCTCCCCGCGGGAGAAGCGTCGAACCACGCCGTCCTCCCCTTCCCAGACCAGCGCGACCTCGTCCGGACGCGCGGCGCCCGAATCGTCCACCGCCGTGGCCACGTAGTTGAACCCGGCGCCCACCCACCAGCGGGCCCACTCCGGCCCCCTTGACACATCGAGCACAGCCTCAGGCTCCGGATCGAAGCGGATCCCGAGGTCAGCCACCGCCGCCGACCAGAACCAGGCTGGATCGGCCTCCGCCCTCGCCTGAAGGTCCTCCAGGTCGGCGCAGCCGACATCGGTCAGAAACCGGCGCAGCCGGCTGCGTTCGAGATACGCAGGAGAGGGTCGCCAGGCCGCCGCGGGCGAATCGGTTCCGAACCGCGGCCCGGCCGCTCGCACGGCCATGGGTTTCACATGGCCCGGATGCCGAGCAGGTTGCGGGCGATGACGAGGCGCTGGATCTCGCTCGTCCCCTCCCCGATCTCGGTCAGCTTCGCGTCGCGCAGGTAGCGCTCGACGCGGTACTCGCGCACGTACCCATATCCGCCATGCACCTGGATGGCGGCGTTCGTCGCCCGGGCCGCCACCTCCGAGGCGTACAGCTTGGCCATGGCGGCCTCGGTGCTGTACGGCTTGCCAGCATCCTTGAGCCACGCGGCGCGGTACACCAGTAGGCGCGCGGCGTCGATCTCGGTCGCCATGTCGGCGATCTGGAACGCCACGCCCTGGAACGAGGCGATGGGCCGCCCGAATTGCTCGCGCTCCTTGGCATACGCCGATGCGGCCTCCAGGGCCGCCTGGGCCAGGCCCAGGGCCATGGCGCCGATCCCGATCCGGCCACCGTCCAGGGTCTTCAGGAACAGCTTGTCGCCCTCGCCCTCGGCGCCCAGCAGGTTGGTGGCGGGGATGCGGCAGTTCTCGAACACCAGCTCCCCGGTGGCCGAGGCGTGGAGGCCCAGCTTCTCCAACAGCCGGCCGAACGTGAATCCGGGCGTGCCCTTCTCGACGATGAAGGCACTGATCCGGCCTCCCTGAGCTCCGCCCTTGGCGCCGCCCTCAGGACTGCCCTCCGTCACGGCCGCCACGATGTAGATATCCGCCACCCCGGCGTTAGTGATGAACTGCTTGGCCCCGTCGATGACCCACTCGTCGCCGTCGCGGCGAGCCCGCGTCTTCGTCCCCCGCGAGTCGCTCCCGGCCCCCGGCTCGGTCAGCCCGTAGGCGCCGAGCTTCTGCCCACTAGCCAGCGGGCGCAGGAACCGTTCCTGCTGCTCCGGGGTGCCGGCCATCGCCACCGGGCCAGCGCCCAGCGACGTGTGAGCCGACACGATGATCGCCACGCTGCCCGAAACCCGGGCCAGCTCCTCGATCGTGATCGCGTAGGCGAGCGAGTCCAGGCCGGTGCCGCCCATCTCGGTCGAGTAAGGCACGCCCAGCAGGCCCAGGTCGGCCGCCTCGCGGATGAGCTGGTCGGGGAACTCGCCGCGGACCTCCATCTCGTCCGCCTGCGGACCGATTCGCCGCTCGGCGAAGTCGCGGACGGTGCGCCGGATGTCCTCGTGGGCCGCAGACAACGCGAAATCCATGGGTCCGGCGAGTCTATCAGCGCCCACTCGGCGTGCCTTCCGGGAATGTTGCCCTGCGACCTATACTGCCCGGACGCTGGAGGGTGCCGGGATTGCCCGAGGTCGACGTCCGCCTGGAGCGGGTCACCAAGCAGTTCAACGAGACGGTCGCGGTTGACGACCTCTCGCTCGATATCTGGCGGGGAGAGTTCTTCTCCCTGCTCGGCCCCTCGGGCTGCGGCAAGACCACCACCCTGCGCATGATCGGTGGCTTCGAGGAACCGACCAGCGGGACCGTCTATCTCGGCGACCAGGACGTCACCGGCCTCCCGCCGTTCAAGCGCAACGTCAACACCGTCTTCCAGAACTACGCCCTCTTCCCGCACCTGAATATCTACGAGAACGTGGCCTTCGGCCTGCGCCGCCGCAAGGTGTCCGACGGGGAGATCAAGACCCAGGTGGGCAAGATGCTGGAGCTGGTGGAGCTGCCCGGCTTTGAGCAGCGCAAGCCGACCATGCTGTCCGGCGGCCAGCAGCAGCGGGTCGCCCTGGCCCGGGCCCTCATCAATCACCCGCAGGTACTTCTGCTGGACGAGCCACTCGGCGCGCTGGACCTGAAGCTGCGCAAGCAGATGCAGATTGAGCTGAAGTCGATCCAGACCGAGGTCGGGATCACGTTCATCTACGTGACCCATGACCAGGACGAGGCCATGACCATGTCCGACCGGATCGCGGTCATGCGCGCCGGCCGAATCGAGCAGCTGGGCGACCCGGAGAGCCTGTACGAACGGCCCGAGACCGCGTTCGTGGCCGGTTTCCTGGGCGTGTCCAACATGCTGGAGGGCGAGGTGGCAGGCCACGAGGGCGGGATGGTCGCCATCCGTCTGTCCGACGGGACGGTGATCCGGGCCCCGGCCGGCAAAGACGGCCAGCGCCAGGTCCGTCTCGGCATCCGGCCCGAGAAGCTGCGGGTGGTGAAGTCTGGCGACGGCCAGGCCGCCGCCGCCGACCTCAACGCCGTGGAGGGGACCGTCCTGGACGCCAGTTACATCGGGGTCAGCACCCAGTACCTGGTCCAGACCCACGATGGCCATCGCATGACCGCGTATGCCCAGAACCTGGAAACGGCCGGCGTGGCCGAGGCCCTGGCCGATGGCCAGAAGGTCCGGCTCACCTGGCAGCCGCGTCACACCTTTGTGATTGCCGGTCCGGCGGAGCACGTCGGCGGCGACCCCCATGCCCCGGAGGAAGAAGGAGACCTCGATGTCTGACGAGCAGCGCAGCCGGATCGAGATGGCCATTCTGCAGGCCATGCGCCATGACCGGATCAGCCGGCGGGCCTTCCTGGGCCGGGCCGGTCGGGGTGGCATAGCCCTGGGCGCTGCGCTGTCGTTGCCGGCGTTGATCGCCGCCTGCACGCCCAGCAGCGATGGGGTCACCCTGGAATGGGCCAACTGGTGCTGCTACATCGACATCGACGAGGAGATCGCCCCGGACCCGACGCCCTATCCCACCCTCAACGCTTTCATCGCCCAGACCGGGAACAGCGTCAACTACCAGGAGGCGATCACGGACAACGCCGAGTTCATGCAGACACTACTGCCCGACCTGACCAACAACATTTCGACCGGTTGGGACCTCATCACGCCCGGCGGCTGGGTGGTGGACCGGCTGGGCGCCCTGGGGTTCCTCGAGGAGATCGATCACAGCAAGTTGCCCAATTGGTCGGAGAACGCGGCCGACTATGCGGTTGGCCAATGGTTCGACCCAGACAATAAGTACAGCCTGTGGTGGCAGGGCGGCATCACCGGCGTCGGCTACGACCCCAATCTCACGGGCCGCGAGCTGACGACCTTCGAAGACCTCTTCGACCCCGAGTTTGCCGGGCGCGTGGGGGCCTTCAAGGACATGCGCGAAATGCTCGGGCTGACCCTGCTGAGCCTTGGGGTCGTACCGGAGAACGCAACCATCGACGACGCACAGGCGGCGGTGCAAAAGCTGTTGGACGCCAACGAGCGGGACCAGTTCCGCGGCTACTACGGCAACGAGTACTACGACGCCCTCTCCGCCGGCGACTTGGTGGCCTGCGTGGCATGGTCGGGCGACGTCAACCAGATCGCGCTCTACGACAACCCCGACGTGCAGTTCTATGTCCCCGCAGAGGGCGGCGTTCGCTGGAACGACAACCTGTGCATCCCCAAGGGCTCGACTACCAAAATGGACCAGACGCTCCAGCTCATGGATTACTACTACGGCCTGGATGCGGCGACCGCGGTGTCCGAGTACGTCGGCTACCGCACCGGGGTGGCGGGGGTGAGGGAGCGGATCGACGCCGACGCCCAGGCGGCCCGCGACGCAGGTGACGAAGAGACGGCGGGCCAGCTGGAGGCCACGGCCGCCACGGTCGCGCCGAGCGCCGACCAGATCGATAACACGTACCCATACAAGCAGCTCACCGAAGAGGAAGACGCCGAGTGGAGCGATCTCTGGGAAGCGGTGCGGCGCTGATCGGCAAACATCGGCTCGCCATCGCCTGAGTCGCCGAGCCGAGACCCGGAACGTGAGCTTGAGACGTCGCGCCCCCGCTTGAGCCGATGAAGCGCCGGCGCGCCTGGGTCCCGTATGCCCTCATGGCTCCGGGAACGGGGTGGCTGCTCCTGTTCTTCGCCATCCCAATGGGTTACATGTTCATCGTCTCGCTGGAGGAGGGCTCGCTCACCTCCGGCTTCCAGATGACCTGGAACTTCGGGATCTACCCAGCGGTCATTGCCGAGTACGGCGACCTGTTTGTGCGGTCCATCGGCTACGCCCTGGCGACCACCTTGATCGCCTTTCTCATCGGCTACCCGATGGCCTACACGATCGCCTTCCGTGGCGGGCGATTCAAGAACGCACTGCTGCTCATCGTGGTCCTGCCGTTCTTCGTCAGTTTTGTGATCCGGACCTTGAACTGGCGGATGATCTTGTCCGACAACGGGATCGTCTTCGGGACGCTGAAGGAGCTGGGGCTGCTGGACCCCGCCTTCCACTTCTTGGCCACTCCGGCATCGGTGATCTTCGGGCTGACCTACAACTTCCTGCCGTTCATGATCCTGCCCCTGTACGTCGCCCTTGAGAAGATCGACCGGCGTCTGGTGGAGGCCGCCACCGACCTATACGCCAGCCGCTCCCAGGCGTTCTGGCGGGTGACTTTCATCCTATCCCTGCCCGGGGTGGTAGCCGGCTCCCTGCTGACCTTCATTCCAGCGGTGGGCGACTTCATCAACG
This sequence comes from Chloroflexota bacterium, assembly GCA_038040195.1. NCBI lineage: Bacteria > Bacillati > Chloroflexota > Chloroflexota bacterium. The sequence continues at coordinate 25,608 of JBBPIR010000001.1, forward strand.
CCGATGTCATCGGAGCGGCGAACCCCGATGCGATCATGATCGGGAATCTCATTCAGTTCCGGTTCATCAACGCCAACGACTACCCCACGGCGGCGGCCCTCGCGTTCGTGCTGGTGGTGGGGGTCTTGCTGTTGGTGGCGGTGTACACCCGGGCGGTGGGCACCGAGCGGTTGACCCGCGGGTGACCACGCGGATCGCGACGCGGGTGACGACACGGATCGCGACGCGGGTGACGCTGCGGATGACCATACGCCGATGACGATCGGGTCACGCCTCTCCGCCCTGGCACTGCCGGCGTTCACCGCCCTGGTGGTGGGGTTCCTTTTCGCGCCCATCGCGGTCATGATCGCGTTCAGCTTCAACGACCCGGCGGGGCGTCAGAACATCACCTGGCAGGGGTTTACCTTCGAGAACTACCTGACCTTGTGGAACCGCCCCGACATCACCGACCCGCTGATCCTGAGCCTCCAGATCGCCATGGTCTCCACGATCTTGGCGACCACTGCGGGCACGATGATGGGCCTGGCCCTCACGCGGTACGAGTTCCGCGGGGCGCGCGCCAGCAACCTGCTCATCTTCATACCCATCACTGCGCCCGAGATCATCCTCGGCGCCTCGCTCCTCACCCTGTGGGTCTCATTTGGAGTGGAGCGCGGCTTTGTGACCATCCTGGTCAGCCACATCGTGTTCAACATCAGCTTCGTGGTGGTAACCATCCGGGCCAGGCTGGCGGGCTTTGACCGATCCCTCGAAGAGGCCGGCATGGATCTCTACGCCAATGGCCCCACGACCTTCCGCAAGGTCACCTTCCCGATCATCTTCCCCGGCATCCTGGCCGCCGCCCTGCTGGCCTTCGCCCTGTCCATCGACGACTACGTCATCACCCTCTTCAACGCCGGCCACTCCGTAACGTTCCCGCTGTGGGTCTACTCGGCCAGCCGTATCGGGATACCACCCGAGGTCAACGTTCTTGGGACACTGATCCTGTTGACTGCGTTCGTGTTCATCGCGGTCCAGACCTGGGCCGGCCGTCGCCAGGGCCGTCGCGAGGAGGTCGGCCCCGTCACCCTCGTCGGCCGCTAGCGGTAGGCTTTTGGCATGGAGACTGACCGATGACGACTGAAGCCGCCGCAGGACCGATGCTCGACGAGCGCGCTGAGGACTCCGCCGTATGGCTTGCGCGCCGAGCCGGCATCCCTGCCGTGTGGGCGCGCTACACGGAGCTCGTCGTGGACCGCGGGGAGGGGTCGTGGGTTGTCACCCACGATGGGGATCGGTACCTGGACTACACGTGCGGGATCGGCGTCACGAACACCGGGCACGCCCATCCCCGGGTGGCGGCGGCCATCGCCGAGCAGGCCGGGAAGATCATCCACGCCCAGCAGAACATCCTGTATCACAAGCCCGGGCTGGAGCTACACGAGCGGTTGCCGCGCTACTTCCCGGAGGCGCGAGGGGACGCGGCGCCAGGGCGGGAAGACGAGGCCCGCGGCGACATCGGTCTGTTCCTGTCGAACTCCGGCGCGGAGGCCATCGAGGCGGCGGTCAAGCTGGCCAAGATCGCGACCCATCGGCCGGCGATCGTGGCGTTCCGGGGCGGGTTCCACGGCCGGACTCACGGAACGATGTCGCTCACCTCGTCCGCGATCAAGAACCGCGGTCATTACGAGCCGCTGCTGGCCAGCGCCTATTTCGCGCCGTACCCGTATCCGTTGCGCAACCCGACCGGGCAGTCCGAGGAGGCGGCGTTGGCCTGGACGATGGCGCAGCTGGACGAGCTGTTCGCCACGCTGGTGTATCCGGAGGACGTGGCCGCGTTCCTGGTCGAGCCGGTGCTCGGGGAGGGCGGGTACGTGGTCCCACCCGACAGCTTCCTCCCCGCCCTGCGGGAGCTGGCCGACCGCCACGGGATCCTGCTCATCGTCGACGAGGTGCAGTCCGGCTACGGACGCACGGGCCGATTCTTCGCCACCGAGTGGAGTGGCATCCGGCCCGACATCGTGGTCATGGCCAAGGGCATTGCGTCGGGCATGCCACTGTCGGGGATCCTCGCTCCCAGCGACCTGCTGGCCAAGTTCCCGCCCGGTGGCCACGGCGGGACGTACGGCGGCAACGCGGTGTCCTGCGCGGCGGCCCTCGCGACCCTCGACGTGTTCGAGGACGAGGGCCTGGTCGCCCGAGCCGAAACGCTCGGCCATCGGCTCCTCAACGGCCTGCGCAACGCCGCCGCCGGCCATCCCCAGGTGGCGGAGGTTCGCGGCCGCGGCCTGATGGTCGGCATCGAGTTCGCAGATCCCGAGACCCTCGCCCCCCGCCCCGACCTGGCCAAGGCGGTCCTCACCGAGGCGCTCATTCATCGGCTCCTGCTCCTGTCCTGCGGCACTTGGGGCCAGGTCGTCCGCATCATCCCGCCCCTCGTGACCACCGAAGGGGAAGTGGATCAGGCCATCTCCATCATCTCCGCCGCCCTCGCCTCCGCCCTCGCCGCCCAGCCCTGACGGTCAAGGGCGCTGCGTCGGGCGGATGTACATGACATGTACACATCGGCCAAGAAATCGGAGCGCTGCCCCGTTGCGAGCCCTGAAGGCGTCGGTTTTGTACACAGGGTGACCGTAATCAACCAAAACTGGGCCCGCGGGACCGATTTCTAATAGGACCGCAAGGAAATGTGGCCGATCCGTACATGTGATGGACAACGGGGCGGTCACCAACAGTTAAGCCGGCCGAACCACCATCGGCCCGTGGCAAACCGGGAGCAACGGTTGGCACGCGCGACGTGGTGGATGGGCCGCGACCTGGATGACGCCGCGGGCGAGCTTCGCCACGCGAGACGACGTGCGGGCCTGACCGCGCAGGCCGTGGCATCGGTGCTGGGGGTGTCACACCCGACGGTTCTTCGCAACGAGCGCGGATATCGGGGAATACCGCCGATCCTCTTAGCCAGACATGCCGCGGTGGTAGGCCTGCGGGCTCGGATTAGGCTTTACCCCGAGGGCGAGGCGATACGGGATGCGGGGCAGGTGGCATTGATTCGGCGTTTCCGTGAGCAGGTGGGTGAGCCGGGGAGCTGGGCCTTCGAGGTCCCGATCCCGCGCGCTGGCAATCAGCGGGCACTGGACGCGGTGCTGACGGTGGCCGGCGGGCGAATCGGTCTGGAGTTCTACACCCGACTCGCGGATGTCCAGGCTCAACTCCGGGCGGCCAACCTGAAGAAGCGCGACGCGGAGCTGGAACGCCTGGTCGTGGTCGTCCAAGCGACCCGAGCTAACCGGCGCGCGCTACGGGAAGCGGGGACGGTCCTGGTGGACTTTCCGAGGAGCGGCCGGCGTCTCCTCACAGCTATGGCAGCCGGGGAGCTCCCGCCGGCCAACGGCGTGATCCTGTTCTAGGAGCGCACTAACCGCGCACCTAGCGGTAGCGCTCGAGGCGCTCCAGGATGGCGTTGGCCCGTGCCCAGTCAGCCTCGGTGGGCTGCTCCCCGGGGTGCAGGTGGAGGATCGGCACCACGTTCCAGGCGGGGCCGTCCCGATGCGGAATGTGGATCCCCAGGTCGCCCCGATCGAGGAGCGCCACGACGCTGGCCCCGCCCGCCCCGCCGTCGGTCACGGCCCGCTCGAGGCTGTCGACGAAGGCCTCCGCACCACCGAACTCGAGACCGATCCGCATCGCCATCAGCCCGGACTCCGGCAGTTGGATGGTCATCCCGCCGCCTGAAGGGTCACGCCGCCACCAGGTCCAGCAGCCAGCTGAACACGACCGCGCTGCCGATGACCATCAGCACGATCCCCAGGATGACGACCGCGAACCCAAAACCGCTGGCCCAGACTGGGATGCGGCCCTCGCCGGCGGGCACCGGCACGTCATACGGAGCCGCGATCCAGGTGGCCAGCGCGTCGCCGTCGACCCGGGTCTCAACGTCCTCGTCGAACGGCATGACCACGACCCGCTCCCGGCCGGTGCTCTCCACCGACCCCGGCTCGGCCAGGAGGAGGACGCGGGGCATATCGGCCTGGCTGAGGAGGATGGCGTGGTCGCCGGACGCGCTGGTCAACGCTTGGGCCTCGATCACGCCGCGACCCACGGGGACCCTCTCCGCCTGCCCGCCGACGCCGCCCGCGTTGCCCACGCAGCCGAGCATACCCGCATGGACTAGTACGACAGGACCGATACGCCCTGCCGCTCGAAATCGGCTCGATTCCGGGTGACCACGGTCGCACCCAGGCTGGCGGCAACGGCGGCGATAAGTGCGTCACCAAGTCCTTGCTTCCCATCGGCGCGGTGTCGCGCCAGGCGAGATGCCCCCGCCCACCGGGCAGCGTCAGGCGATGTCGAGACGAACTCCAAGGGTTGGAGGACTGCGGAAACGGCCGCCAAGTGGTCGTCGGTCCCGCCCGACAAGGCCTCGCATGTCACGACGTCGCAGGTGTAGAACTCGCCGCCGTCCTCGTACAGCTTCGCCAGCAGGGCCATGGCCGGCGGGAATCCATGGGCGTGATCCACGATGAGAGTTGTGTCGAGGAGGTACCGCATTCAGTCCGTCTCCTCCTCGCGCAGATCGCGGACCCACTGGAGAACCTCATCGGGGCTCATCCAGCCCGGCTTGCCGACCATGATCCCAGCCGTCTCGCGGATGGCCTTGCCAAGTCGATCTCGCTTCACCCGGTACGCGACGGCCTCCGCCACGTACCGGCTCCGCCCCCGCGGGCCGGCCAGCTCGTCCACCTCCCGGAGCAGCTCCACGGGCAGCGTCAAGTTCGTTCTCGCCAGCGCCATATCCGTCCAAGTGTGCAAGAGTATGCGCCGATACTAGCACACTCCAATAAAGCCGCCGCGCGGTCAGCAGAAGGCTACAGTTGCGCGACGGTGTCCGATTCGCCGCCGGTAGCAGCCCACCCCGACCGGGTCACGCTCCTCGCCTTCCTGGGCTTGGTCCTGATCGGTGGCGCCAACGCGATCGCCGTCAAGGTGACTGTCCAGGAACTCGCACCGTTCTGGGGAGCGGCGATGCGCTTCGCGGCCGCAGGCTTCCTGATGCTGGTGCTGGTTGCAGCCATGCGAAGGCCCCTGCCGCGTGGTCGGAGCCTGTGGGGGGCCGCCCTGTACGGAGTGGTCGGCCCCGCGGCCGGCAATGCCTTTGCGTACGTCGCGCTGCACCAGGGAGTGCCGGTCGGCACCGGCATGGTGCTGATCGCGCTCACGCCGTTGTTCACGTTCGGCCTGGCCATCGCTCAGGGTCAGGAGCGATTCCACGTCCAGGGGCTGCTCGGAGCGCTGATCGCGCTGGTGGGGATCGGCGTCGTCTTCGTCGACCAGCTCAGCGCGGACGTGGCGCTGCTACCGCTGCTGCTCTGCATACTGGCGGCCGTGGCTATTGCGGAAGCAGGGATCATCGTCAAGTGGATCCCACGCAGCGACCCGTTTGCCACCAACGCCGTGGCCATTTTGGTCGCCGCCCTGCCGCTTTTCGTCCTGTCGTGGGTGGCTGGCGAGCCACGGGCGCTGCCAATCCAGGCCGCGACGTGGGCCGCCGTCGGCTATGTAGTCGTACTGGGCACGGTGGCCCTCTTCGCGTTGTACGTCTTCACCCTGCAGCGTTGGACGGCCTCCGCGGTTTCGTACATGACGCTCGTGATGCCGCTTGTAACGGTGACCCTGGGCGCCGTGCTCCTCGGCGAACAAATCACGCCGTCGTTCCTGCTTGGCGGCGCGGTGATCCTGGGCGGCGTCTACGTCGGCGCTTTCCTGAAGATCCGGCCGCGACGCTCTTCGGCGTCCAGCCTTCCGGAGTGCCTTCCGATTGACGCGAGCGCCGAGGCCGAACCGGAGGCGGCTCGCGCCTGACGAGAACCGCCTGACCTAGGCGTCCAGCAGGGCGAGACTGGGGGCGAGGGCGCGGATGCTGTCCGCGGTGATCGGATCGAGGACCAGCTGGACGTGGCCAATCCCCTCGTCCGCGAAGGCGCGCAGCGCCGCCGCGAGCACCGCCGGCTCCCCGGAGATGGCTTCCGCGGTGGGACGGTCCGGGTTGCCCTGGGGTCCGCCCCGCGCGCCGGGCAAGGCCACCAGCACGGCGACCGTCCGCTCCAACGTCGCCGGGTCGCGACCGGCCGCCCGGCACGCGGCGTCCACCTGGTCACGAATCGGCCGATACCCCTCGGGCGAGTTACCGAACCAGCTGAACCATGCGTTCCAGGACTGCACGTGCGGGAGGGTGATGGCCAGCATCCGCTCCCCGATCGAGCCCACCATGAGCGGCGGGCCCTCGAGACGCGGCCCACGCGGCAAGAGCTCGGCATCGGTAATCCGGTAGTAATCCCCCGCAAAGTCGCATCGGCCATCATGGAGGAGGGTCCGAATGATGGTGAAGGCTTCCTCGAAGCGGCTGACCCGATGATCGAAGGGATACCCGTAGGCCAGGTACTCGGCCTCGTTCCAGCCTGCGCCCAGGCCCAGGATCAGGCGCCCGCCCGAGATCTCGTCCAGGGTGGCGGCCTTCTTGGCCAGCATGGCGGGGTTGTGGAACGAGGTGGCCGCTACCAGGGGGCCCAGTTCAATGCGCTCGGTGACGGCGGCGATGGCCGCCAGCTGGGTCCACGCCTCCCACGGTCCGCGGGCGGGCTGGTCTTCGTATCGGTACAGGAGGTGGTCGCCCACCCAGATCGAGTCCAGGCCGATGTCCTCCGCCGCGCGCGCCATCTCGCGCAAGTCCGCCCAGCGCGGCACCCACTCGACCTCGGGGAGCTGCACCCCCACTTTCAACGGACGCGTCATGCCGCCTCCTCGCGGCGATACAGGACCACCTGCCATTGGCCCACCCGGCTCCATTGGTGCTCCCGGAAACCGGCCTGGTGCATGAGCCGGTCGACCTTGGTGCGGCGATGGATGTACCAGCGGTCGGGCCTGCGCTGCACCGCCCAGCCGACGTTATTCACGCGCATGAACGCGCGCATCCACCAGGCATCCACCGGGTAGCTCAGGGCCACCAGCCGCGTGCCCGGTCGGACCGCCGCCTGCAGGAGCCGATCCACGTAGGGGTAGCAGCAAAGCACATGGTCGAGGGTCACGATGTCGGCGTCAGGCAGCCCGTCCGCCAGCTCCACCACGTCCCCGTATTGGTGCTGGACCCGATCCGCCACGCCCCGACGTTCCGCCTCGGCCTGGGCCACGGCCAGGTATTCGCGCGACGCGTCAACGTCAACCGCGGAAGCCGCCCCGGCCGCCAGCAGCTCCAGGTGGACGATCCCGATGCCCGCCCCTACGTTCAGCAGCCTCGCGCCCTCCACACCCTCGGCCAGCACCGCGTCCAGCAAGGCCTGCGTGCTCTCGGAGGTCCCGAGCTCCTGCCACTCCTCCAGTTGGGCCTGGGCATCGCGGCCGTCGCAGCCGATCAGCTCGAGGTCCTCGTCGCAGCAGAAGTGTTCGGGGAGGGCTGGAGGCATGCTGGGATCGTATCGGACGCGGGTCCCATCGGGCGTCAGGAACGCATTGGACACGTCTGTGGGGTTGTGCTATGATGCACATCTGCTCTGGTGGGAAACCATCAGAGGAGTAGAGAGGCTCCGGAGGCTGGAGGTCCGAAAGGACCGAAAGCAGTCGGGGTCTTTCGTTATGTCCCAGGTGCGGGCATTGATAGCGTATCTGCTATCAGTTCCCTGAACCACCGCTCGACCAGGTTGAGCCACACAAGCCGGGGATCCGATCGAAAAGGACACGAGAGATGAGAAAGCTGATCGTGAGCACCTTCCTAACCCTCGACGGGGTCATGCAGGCCCCGGGCGGACCTGGAGAGGACGACAGCGGCGGCTTCGCGCACGGTGGCTGGTCGGTTAACTATTGGGACGAGCAGATGGAACAGGTCATGGGCGAGGCGATGAGCGCGCCGTTCGACCTCGTTCTCGGACGCAAGACCTACGACATCTTCGCCGCATATTGGCCGCACGCCACAGACGAAGCCGGCGCCAAGCCATTGAACGACGCCACCAAGTACGTCGCGACGCGGAGTCACCCCACGCTGGAGTGGAGCAAGTCAGTCCTGATCGAGGGAGACGCGGCCGAAGGGATCGCGGCGCTCAAAAAGGAAGATGGGCCAGAGCTGCAGGTGCATGGCAGCGGGAATCTGATCCAGACGCTCTTGCGCCACAACCTTGTCGACCAGTACCGCCTGTGGGTCTTCCCTCTCGTCATCGGTTCGGGAAAACGCCTGTTCTCGGACGGCACCATCCCCTCCGGGCTGAAGCTCGTCGACAGCAAGGTCTCCACCACTGGAGTCGTGATCGGTACGTACGAGCCGGCCGGCGAGATCCTCACAGGATCGTTCGCGCTGAACTGACCGCGCTCGGAATCAGGTGGTCTGATCCAACTCGTCCCGCAGCGCGGACAGGACCTCAACTTCGATCAGGTCCTTCGGCCGGCCCGCGGCTCGTTTCATTCGGATCAGCGAGTCGATCGAGGCAATTCGGACTCGAATCCCGCCCAGGTCCGTCTCCTCGGCCGTCCGTGCCAGCTCGTCGTAACCCGTCGTCCCGCTGGGTGTCCCGAGAATGTCGAGATCTCCGGCATCGGTCATGAAGGTGAACGAGTCGCCGTTTGCCAATGTTCGCGCGTCCAGCTGGAAGGGAACGGCCTCGTTGACCCCTCGCAGCCGCGCATGAAGTTCCTGGAGGGCCGTGGCCAGCGCCTCGAGATTGGCACGGTCGCGGGCATAGCAGATGTCCAGATCGCGGGTGAGACTCGGCGAACCCAACAGGCGGCCCGCGAATGCGCCGATGACCACGAATCGCACCCCGTGGCGGTCAAGCGTCTCGAGCGCACGAAGCGGATCAAACGCAGTCGGGATTGGGCGGTCCGGGCCGGTCACTCAACGCCTCCGACCGCCGCCACTCAGCGCCTCCGGCCGTCCACCGCGCGCGCCAATCCCGCCGCGTCGGCTACGGCCAATTGAGCCCGTTCAAGTGGTGTGAGCCGCAGCAGCTCGCGAATCTGAGAGCGGTCAATCCCTGCCCCGCCCGCCGGAGAGAGCTCGAACGTCATCCCCGAGGCTCGCAGGAGAGCCTCCACGGTCGACCATCGAGGACCCAGGTGTCCGGCCTCGATCCGCCCCACCGTCGATTGAGGCATGCCTGCCCGCGATGCAAGCTCTCGCTGACTGAAACCGGCGCTCCGCCGTGCCTCCCGAATGAGTCGCGCGCTCTTCATCGACCGATGATACCAGTCTGATAGCAGAACTGCTATCGCTACCCTTGGCGTCTAGGACGGGCCCAGCACCACCACGTCAGTCCGCTCGGTCTTCCCCTTCAACGCCAACGACCGATGCTCCAGCCCCTCCTCGCGCAGGTGCGCGGCCGCAACCGCACTGCTGGTCACCAGCAGCTCTCCCGCCCCAGCCGCGGACGCCAGGCGAGCCGCCACGTTGACCGGATCACCGAGTGCGGTCATCTCCACCATGTCGCCTTCGCCCACCGTGCCGACGTAGGCCACGCCGGTGTTGACTCCGCCGCCCACCGGCAGCCAGGGATGCGGCGTGTCATTGCCGGTCACCGAAAGCAACTTGCGCCCCGCCTCGATCGCCCGCAGGGCATGCTGCTCCCCCGCCAGGGCTGGGACGAAGATCGCGAACACCTCATCGCCCTTCAACTTGTCCACGATCGCATCGCGCTCGATGAGCACCTCGGAGGCGGTCTGGAAGAATCGGTCCATCAGGGCCCGGAACTGGGCCGGGCCGAGCGACTCGGCCAGCGGCGTCGATTCCCGCACGTCGACGAACAGCAGGCTGCACTCGATCTCCGCGCCTGATCGATGCTTCGAGATGGATCGGAAGCATCCTGTGCAGTACTTGGGATTCATCGGCCAAGGCCCCAGGCCAATGCCCCGCATCACCGCGCCACCCACCCCGCCGAACGGCCGGGTGCACGACTTGCAGCGGGGTTGACTCGGCAACCTGCCCCAGAACCGGCGCAGATGGCGGAATGGACTCACCGTCCCGCTCAGGAGCCCGCGGCTCTGCTGCTCGTCGCTGGCGCGGCGCTCTTCGTCGCCCGGACCGCCTTGGCCCATCATCACGACGGCCCCAGCACAACCACGTCGGTCGGCTCGGACTTCCCCTTCAGCGCCAGCGACCGATGCTCCAGTCCGACATCCGCCAGATGCGCCGAGGCCGCCGCAGCGGCCGTGACCAGCAGCTCACCCGGCCCGGCCGCCGATGCCAACCGGGCCGCGACGTTGACCGGATCGCCCAGTGCCGTGAACTCGACCTGCGACCCCTCGCCAACGGCGCCGACGAACGCGACCCCCGTGTTGACCCCGGCCCCGACCGGTACCCACGGGTGTGGAGTGTCGCTCCCCGTGGCGGCGAGCAGGGACTGCCCCGCCTCGATGGCCCTGCGCGCGTGGAGCTCGCCGGTCAGGGCCGGAATGAACAACCCGATCACCTCATCGCCCACGAACTTGTCGACGATCGCGTCGTGATCCACCAGTACGTCGGCGGCCGTCGCGAAGAATCGGTCCATCAAGGCCCGGAACTCGGTTGGCGTCATCGATTCGGCCATCGACGTTGATCCGCGGACGTCGGCGAACAGCATGCTGCACTCGACCTCGGCGCCGGCCCGATGCTCGAGCATCTGTTTGAAACACCCCGAGCAGTATTTGGGATTCCCCGGGAAAGGGCCCTTGCCAATCAACCGCATCAGCGGCCCGAAGGGAGGGGCGAACGGAGAGGCGCACGCCTTGCAGCGCGGTGAGTTCGGCAGGCTGCGGAAGAACCTGCGGCCATATTGGAGGCCAAATCCGACCCCCAGAACGTGGCGACTCCATTCCTCGTCGGTCCACTGGTTTTGGGGCTTGTCCGGTGCCATCGCTTTACTCGCCCGGCTCGGAACGTGGCGGCACGAACCAGGCGACCAAGCCAACCTTGATGCCGATATCGACCGCCAGCAGGACCCAGGTACTCGGCCGCATCGGTCGCAGACTGCGCCGCCGGCACTCACCGGTCAAGGCAAAGGACCGATCATTGAACCGATAAGAAATGCACGAGACCACTCAGGAGGAACGCACGTGAAGTGGGTCACCCGCGAACACCCCAAGACAGACCGGATCGCCTGCCCATGGCTGATCCGCAAGTTCATCGACCCTGACGCCGAGATCCTGTACGTCCCCGACGCCGAGGTCCTCGCCACGGCGGAGCGCGAGGGCGCCATCAGCTTCGACGCGCCGGGCGCCAAGTACACCCACCGCGAGGGCCTGTGCTCGTTCGAGGTCCTGATCGCGGACTACCAGCTGACCGATCCCGCTCTCGAGATCATGGCTCCCATCGTCCACGGCGCTGATATCGACAAGGGCATCGACACCACCCGCGAGTCGGCCGGCCTGATCGCCATTTCCCATGGCTTTGCCCTGCTGGACTTGACCGATGAACGTCAGCTGGAGCTCGAGCTCCCGGTCTATGACGCCCTGTACGCCTGGTGCCAGACCCAGGTCCTGATCCCCGCCTCCGCCTGACGCTCCCGTGGCCGATCAGGTCGGCGACACGACCGGTAGCCCGGCGGCCAGCGCCGCCTCGGCCAGGCGGCGGTCGTAGCTCACCACCGCTGCCAGGTCATCGCGCACAGCCAGCGCCGTCGCCAGGTGGATGGCGTCCAGCGTCCGCAGACTTGGCGGGCCAACCCGGGCAGCCTCGAGCAGGATGTCTTCCCCGATATCCACGAGGTCGACGTCACGCAGGAGCCTGGCGACCGACCTCTCGGCCCGAATACCGCGCCGGGAGATCGCCCGAGCAAGCTCAACGCCGGCCAGCCGGCTCGAGACTCGGCGCTGATATGTGCCGATAAGCCCTCGCAGCGCCCGCGTCTCCGCCTCTGTGACAACCAGCTTCACCAGGGCGGAGGCGTCCAGGTAACACGCATCCCCCGCTACCACGGCTCCTCATCCCGCATCTCCTGGAGGATCTCGGACAGCTGCTTCCCGGGCAGGCGCGGCAGCGGCCTGATGTCCAGGAGGTCGCCGGTCGCCCGCGTGGCTCTGCCCTCGGCGACTAGGCGATCGAGCACCGACATCGGCTCAGTCGGCAAGGGCGTCAACCGTGCGACCGGGTGCCCGTGCTCGGTCACTTCGTAGGCCCGGCCCTCCTCGCGGATCTTCTTGACGTATACCGATAGGTTCTGGCGGAGTTCGCGGATTCCAACTCTGGGCAGATCGGCCATGACGCACATGGTAGCACATGGCCTTCCAAACCTCGCTTGGGCGCCCGTCGGGGAATTGGCCTAGACTCGGCAGTCCCCGCGCATTGCGGGCATTCGCGCCATAACGGCCAACCCACGGGAGAAACCACCGAGCATGACTGCTGCCTCCGCCGCCCCGGCCTCTGCCATCCCCGACTACGACAAAGCCCCCATCGAGCTGCCTCATCGGGAGCGGATGGAGATCCTCCTGGTCGTCATGCTGGGCATGTTCCTGGCCGCCCTGGACAACACGATCGTGGGCACCGCCCTGCCCACCATCGTCACCGAGCTGAACGGCAACGACGTCTACATCTGGCCCTTCACCGCGTACCTGCTGACCGCCACGGTCAGCGGCCCCATCTACGGGAAACTCTCCGATATCTTCGGGCGGCGACCGATCTTCGTGATCGGGGTCAGCGTCTTCCTGCTCGGGTCGTTCCTGTGCGGCATCTCGCAGGAGATGTGGCAGTTCATCGCCTTCCGTGGCCTCCAGGGCCTCGGCGCCGGGGCGCTGTTCCCGGTCGCGCTGGCCATCATCGGCGACATCTTTGCGCCCTCGGAGCGCGGCAAGTACCAGGGCTTCTTCGGCGCCATGTTCGGGATCGCGTTCCTCATCGGTCCGGCCCTTGGGGGTCTCATCACCGAAAACATCAGCTGGCACTGGATCTTCTTCGTGAACATCCCCCTGGGCGCCGTGGTGCTGTTCGTCGTCTGGCGCATCCTGCCCACCGTCCGCGACCCGAACGCGACCCGCAACATCGACTACCTGGGCGCGTCGCTCCTGGTGGCGGCCCTGGTGCCCATCCTCATCGGCTTCACCCAGAAGCAGTTCGGCGACTGGACCGATCCGGACGTGGGCGGCCTGATCGCGCTGGGCCTGGTCATGACGGTGGCCTTCATCTGGGCCGAGTCGCGGGCCAAGGACCCCATCGTGCCGCTCCACATGTTCCGGATCCCGGCCTTCCGCTCCAGCGTGCTGGCCATGTTCTTTGCCGCGGTCGGCTTCTTCGCGGCCGTCGTCTTCCTGCCGCGCTGGTTCCAGGTCGTGAACGGCAGCTCGCCCACCGAGTCCGGCTACCAGATCCTGCCTCTCCTGGGCGGGCTCATCGTGGCGGCCATCACGTCGGGACAGATCGTGGCCCGCACCGGCCGATACAAGCCCATCATCTTCGGCTCGCTGCTCGTCCTGGCCGGCGGCCTGTTCCTGCTGACCAACATTCGGCCCGACACGCCATTGCCCCTGCTGTGGCTGTGGATGGGGATCACCGGCTTGGGCATCGGTCCCGCCTTCGCGATCTTCACCCTGGTGGTCCAGAACAACGTGCCCGTCCACGAGCTGGGCGCCGGGACCTCCAGCGTGACCCTGTTCCAGCAAGTGGGCGGCACCGTAGGCCTTGCCGTCACCGGATCAATCTTCGGGTCGGTGCTGCTGGAACAGATCCCGAACCAGATGGAGGCAGTGGGCGTGCCAGCCGCCTTTGCCGATCAGTTCGCGGCCGGCGGAGCCGAGTCGCTGAACCAGCTGTCCGGCGTGGGCGACCTGGGGGCCGCCATCCTGGCCCAGGTCCCACCCACGTTCCAGGCCCAGGTAGAGCCCTTCATCCCGGCCATCGTGGGCGCCATCCACACCGCCTTCTCCATCGCCACCTCGGCGACCTTCACCATCGGGATCGTCTCGTCGCTGATCGCGGCGGCCGTGGTCATGATCTGGATGCCTGGAGGACGGATGGGGGCCACGGCGGAATCAACCGCGCCCACAACGTCCCCCAAGCTGGAGCCCGCCGCGGACTGATCGCGCCAAGCTACCCACCTTCGTACCGATTGCGGGTGGTTTTGCACGGGACTACCGTGCTCGGATGACGTTCCCCGCTGGCCGCACGCGGCTGCGCGCTTCAACCGTGGTGGTCCTCGTTGCGCTTGTGCTAATGGCGTGCACTCCCGCGGCGACGTCGTTCGAGGACCAGGCGGCGCAGCTGCCCCAGGCAGCCATCAACGGCGTCCGCGGGGCGTGGAGCATGGGCTGCTGGAATTTCAGCAACGATCCTTTCGGCATGTTCGGGACCAGTGTCTGCGATGGCTCAGACGGACCGCACTTAGACCTGCCTCCCGCGCCTCCCTACACCGTGACCTTCACGGCATCCACCGGGCAGGCCACCCCGTCGACGCTCAGCGTGGCGGTGGGGGGCGGGGTTGAGGTCGACCATGCCCTATTTGGCCAGGGAGAGCCGAGGTGGTGGCTGAGTTTCGATGTCCCCCTCGGCGACGACGGCGCTCTCGGCGCCATCCCGGACGGCCCATGGACATCGCTTCACGTCTTCGCCACCTACCCGCGAGGGGACATCCAATGGTCCTGGCCAACGTCGTACAGCGCTCGGATGACCCCATGCACGGAGGCCTTCGCGTCGGGGGTGGCCGACGCCTCACTCGCCTGGGCTGAGACGTTCGAAATGGGTATGGCCCCGGGCGGGCTGACCGATCCATTGGTGCCGGTCGAGGAAGGATTGGACCGACTGGCCGATCACCTCGATTCGGCCATCGCGAGCTGCCAGTCGAGCGCCGCATGGGATACGGCCTGGGCGACGTTCCTCCCACAGGTAATTGACGGGCGGGATGCGGACGCCTTCCTGGAGGCACGATGCGCCGTCGCTGAACTCGAGGCCACAACTCTCTGCCGAAGGGCCACGCACTAGAACGGGGACTCAGGCGCCGAAGAGATCGCCCACGAGGGTCCGGAACTCGGGCAGGTTGCGGGAGGCCGGAACGCGCCGCTCGAAGACGTCCAGCAACTGGCGGTAGTACCAGGCCTGATCGCCCTCCCCGGCGTGGAACCGATCCCAGACCCGCTCGCCTTCCACTGCACGATCGACGGCGATGGACCGCGCGTTGTGCAGTTTGTCGGCCAGGGACACGCGAAGGACCGACCCGGACTCGTCCTCGAGTCGGCTGAGGTAGCGCTCCTTCCGTAGACGCCACGCCTCCTTCATCGACCCGACCGGCGTCATTGAGTCACTGAGGCCATCCACGATGGTGGCCACCTCGTCGCCGAATCGGGCCCGGATCTCGGCCAGGATCGGCTCGCCACCCTGGTCCTCGGGGCCGTCGTGCAACAGGGCCGCGATCGCCTCGTCCTCCGTCCCGCCATCCTCCAGAACCAGGCTGCATACCGCGAGCAGGTGGGTCAGGTACGGGATGGTGGTTCCCTTGCGTGCCTGGTGCCGGTGAAGCTCGACCGCGTATGCGACAGCCCCGACGAACGCGTCGCCGAGAATGGGCCGAGGAGCACGGTCCGACATTGGGTCCAAAGAGTAAGCGCCTGACAAGCGGCGGCAAACCTGGCGGCCTGGCAAGGTGACGATCGCCGGCAAACTGAGCGACGCGGTCCCGCCGGGAACATGGAAGAGTATCCTCCGGCAGGCCGGAATCGAACCGAGGGATGACTGATGGACTACGCCGTCATCTACGAGAAGAGCGATACCGGGTACGCCGCGTACGTCCCTGACCTGCCCGGCTGCGTTGCCACCGGAGCAACTCGACGGGAGGTCGAACGGCTGATCCGGTCCGCGATTCATATGCATCTGGAAGGGATGGCCGAGGACGGTGAGCCGGTTCCGCCTCCCACCACCTGGGCCGAGGTTGTCAGCGTCTAGCTAATCTTTGCGCTCGACCTCCTCCGGCGATGAGCGGCCGTCTCCTCACAACGATTCGTGCTATCGCGTAGCACGTTAGCGCGATACCACGAACGACTGTGATAGTCGCGACCTCACACCGTGACAAGCCATGGCGTCAAAGGCATGGAACACCGCAGCCCCAGCGGGCCACCCGGTTGATCGCGACGCCTGGCTGTGGGAGTTCCTGAGTCTGCCAGAAGCACCCCAGGGTGAGGGAATCGGCTTACCGATACACCTTGCCCCGTTGTGCCACGCGACCGATTGTGATCAGCAACTGATCGTCGTCCACCTCGTACAGGACCCGGTAGTCGCCGACCCGGATTCGTAACCCGGACCGATCCCCTCGCAGGGCTCTCGCGCCGGGGGGACGCGGCTCCTTCGCCAGACGGTCGAGGGCGCGTACCACTCGTCGCCGGGCGTCGGGCGCAACCTTCTCGAGCTCACGGAGCGCGGACGGGACGAACTCCACCCGATACGCCACGAATCGCCCCTACAGCCCCAGCTGGCGCTTGACGTCCTCCCAGGGGATCCGCTCCCGATTCGCGGGATCCGCAAGCGCTGCCTCCAGGTCGGCCAGGTCAATCTCATCCTCGATCATCTCGAGCAGATCGAGGTCCTCCACAGGCACCACCGCCGCCACCGCCTTCCCGTGCCGCGTCAGGCGCACACGCTCGCCACCGAAGGCGACCTTGTTGATGATGGTCGCGAACTCCTCCCGCGCCTCGCTGATCCGATGCTCGCTCACTGGGCGACCGTTTCGTACATCATGTACGTATCGTACGTTCCGGAGGAGTGCGGGTCAAGGCCCGCTGCGTCAGCGCGCCACTCGGCCAGAATTCATCGGTCTCCCAGCCGCGTGCGCGGAGTGCCTCGGACTAGCCCCGTCGGGCGACGTGGAGGCGCGTCGCCTCCGTTACGCCCTTCAGCTCCACCGGACCGATCTCCGTGAACGAGGTCGGGGTCCCCTCAGCGGCGTCCACCACCGCCTGGCTGACGAGCACCTCGCCCGGCCGCGCGTATTCGGCGATCCGGGCGGCGAGGTTGACCGTCTGGCCGAAGTAGTCGCCCTCCTGGAACAGGACCGGGCCGGCGTGGAGCCCGACGTGCGCCGGCGGCAACCCGGCATCGGCTGCGCCCTCGAGCATCTCGAGCGCCGCCACCACGCCCGGACCGGGATCGGTGAAGTAGAACATTACCCCGTCGCCCAACCACTTCACCGCCCGCCCGGCGTACTGCGACGAGGTTCGCTGCACCATCCGCGAGAACGTCGTGGCCAGCGCGGCCGCCGCCTCGTCGCCTCGCTCCTGGGTGAGGCGGGTGTAGCCGGTGATGTCGAAGAAGCACATGGCCGGCGGGTGGTCCTGGCGGGTGTAGAGCCCGGCCTGGGTCATCGCCATCTCGATGCCGGTCAGGATGTTCGCGGTCCAGGTGCGGCCTTCCTGCGCGTGTTGGATCGCTTCAAATGCCCGCTGATACTTCGGGTTGACGTCTTCGCCGAATTCCCGGGTGAGGTCCCCCAGTTCGCCGCCCTTCGCCCCCTTTTGAAAGAGCGGGAGCGCGACCTCGGACTGCCACCAATCGGCCTGCTGCTCGGCCACCCGGCGGAGGCTGTCGCCCATGACCCGGAGCAACCGCTCGGTGGCATGCGGGTTCATGCCCTGCGCCATGTGAACCTCGAGGAACGGGACGACTTCGAGCTCATCCTCGCGGACGAGATCGTCCGGCTGCGGCGTGGCCGATCCGACGGCCTCGCGGATGACCATGAGCAGATCCACTGGAACGCCGGTCTCGTTGCTCAGCTCCCGAAAGGTGACCGAGCTGAGCGCGGAGAACCGCGCGTACATCGGGCTGTCGAGGAAGTCGAGCGAGGCGTCGCGGCTGCGCATGAGGGCCGCTAGGCCGTCGACCGGCATCCCCCCATGCTGGAGCGTCTTCACCACGGCGATGCGGCGGACGTCGCCGACGGTGAATCGATCGCCCTCGGCCGGAGCGAGGATCCCGAGCTCCACGAGCTGGCTCACCTCGTCGAGCGGCACCCCGGCCCGGTCGGCGGTCTCCTGCCGCGAAAAGTCGGCCATGGCCCCTAGCCTACCCGGTCCCTCAGACGGTGATGACGACCTTGCCCAGTGCGTGGCCGTCCTCCACGTAGCGGAGTGCCTGGGGGACCTCTTCGAGCGGGAAGCGGCGGTCGATCACCGGCGCGATCTTGCGGGCTTCCAGGAGCTCGGTCAGGGTCGCCACGTCCTCAGGGTTGAACGGCTTCCAGTACGCGATGCCCAGCTTCTGGCTTCCGGTGGCTGAGATGACGAGCCCTGCGATCATGAGCCAGAAGAGACGGGCAATGGAGCCGCCGATGACGATGTACACGCCGGTGGGCGTCAGCGCGCGCCTGATGTCGGAGGCTGACCGGGTGGCCGTGACGTCGAGGATCCGGTCATACCGATGGCCCAGCCGGGTGAAGTCCTCCCGGGTGTAGTCGATGACGTGGTCGGCGCCCAGCGAGCGCACCAGGTCCAGCTTCTTCGTGCTGGCGACGCCGGTCACCTCGGCTCCCCAGGCCTTTGCGATCTGAACCGCCCACGGACCCACACTGCCTGAGGCACCGTTGATCAGCACCTTGTCGCCGGGCCCGACCGGGCGGCGGGCGCGCAGACCCTGGATGGCCAGGATGGCCCCCTGCGGGACGGTCGCAGCCTCCTCGGGTGTGATCCCGGCCGGCTTCGGCGCGAACGCCCGCTCGGGAGCAGCGACATACTCGGCGAAGGCGCCGTAGCCGAACTCGGTCATGTCGCCGAACACCTCGTCACCAGGCCGGAACCGCGTCACGTCCTGGCCGACCGCCTCGACCCGCCCGGCCACGTCCAGCCCGAGTCCGCGGTTCGTGGGCCGGCGCAGCCCGGTTCCCAGACGGGCAATGGCCGGGATGCCATGCAGGTAGTCCAGGTCGGCCTGGTTGACCGATGCGGCCTGAACGCGCACCAGCACCCCGTCGTCGGCGACCACGGGCATCTCGATGTCCGCGAATTCCAGGACATCGGGGGAGCCGTATCGATCTCGGATGAATGCCTTCATGGTTTAAGCGGACAGTAGATGATCCGCCGCGTCAGGGCCTCCGGCACCTCCTAGACTCTGACCGATGCGCGAGACGTATGGCGGAGCTCCAGCGGATGTTCGACGAGCATCTGGCACGCGCCAACCCGCACATGAGCGCCATCGTCACCCCGGAGCGGCGCCTGACCGCGGAGCAGGTCGTCCACTACCTGGAGGGCACCAGACACGTCGCCGTCGCGGCCGTGACGCCCAAGGGCCAGCCCCGCGTTTCACCCCTGGACACGCTCTTTCTTCATGGCCGATCAACGCTGTCGACCGATGTGAAGGCCACCCGGATCGGCCACCTGCGGGCCAACGCCGCCTGCTCGGCGGTGTACATGGGGCCGACCGGATCGCTGGTCGCCAACGGGACGGTGGAGTGGATCACCCGCGAGCACATCGAGCACGACGAGATCCACGCCGCGTGGACGGCCACCTACCACTCGGACCCTTATACCTGGGGCGACGTCGTCCTGTTCCGGATCGCGCCGATCTCAATGTGGGCTACGCCTTCCACCCCGAGGAATTCCAGGTGCTTGATCCAGGCGCTGGCGCAGCCACTGGCTGAAGACCCGCTTTTTGTCAGGACTTAAGTCCGCCATACGCGGGTTGAGATCCCATTAGCCGGCCGACGTCCCGCGACGACGCGAACCTTTCTTGTCGAAGTAGATCCAGAGATGATCGACCATGAACCCCTCGGGAAGCCGGTCGACATGTTCCAAGAGCCTAATCAAGCCTTGAATCACGTCATGCGAGGGAGCGGACGTAGCTTCAACAGTTCCGGTTCGCGGATTCGAGCTGAAGGGAGCACCCAGACTTCTCTTTGCTCTAGCCGTTTGCGGATGCCCCCCTGTGCCCGGAGGCGCGTCGATCGAGATCCGAACGATTGCCCTGGCCATCCTTCACCTCCCGCTATCTCACATATTCCTTAACTTCTGGCTGTACGTCCGCGCGTTTCGCGCCTCGGGCGGGAACCTATTGACCTGCGGGGACCGATCCAGCTCGAGCTCGCTCGAAGACCCGCTGGAGGTAGTGATCCATCACGACGGCCTGGAATTCGCGGTCGTCGAGGATGCGCCGGAAGATGTCGGCATTGTCGTCCATGCGGCGCACGATGGTCTTCATGAACGCGTCCGCGAAGACGAGGCGGAAGTTCTCGAGGGTGTTGGCCTGGGCCTGGGCTGCGAGATCTGCATCTCCGACCCAGCTCTCCTCGAACTGATCGAAGAGGAGCTGATCGGCGTCAGTCAGCTGGAGGCCGAATCGCTCGTTGAGCACCTTGATGATGGCTGAGAGGTGGTCTTTCTCCTCATCGCCCTGCGGGCCTCGGCCGTCGTAGATGGCCTTGATCTCCGCGATGCCGGGCTGGAGCTCCATGGCACGCTCGCTCGTCTTTTCGTGGCGAAGGTGTGTAAGCACAACTTCCGACCCAAGGTCGATTCGGCCGAATTGGTCCTCAGGTAGCAGAGCGAGGAGTGCACGAGCCGTTAGGTAGAGCGCCTCGAGAGAGACGTCGCCGAAGTCGACGACCTGCGACAGGAAGGAGTACGCGCGGACGTAGCGGTCGAGAAGCAACCGGACCTCCTCTTGCGCGGTCTCGTCGAGGGCCTCGAAACGCCCGACAGCCGGCTCCAAGAGCGCGTAGACCTGACCATGCGTTCCTGCCCTGCCGGTCCGATCGGCGAGGATCGCCGCCACGGCGAGGGTCTCTGATTGGTCGAGGACCTGGAGGGCGAACAGCTTGGAGGCAAGGTCGTGCAGCAGGTTCGGATCGGTCGGCACCGCGACCGTCGTCTCATACCATGGCTTGAACGACTCGGCGATGCCCTCCGCGTCATTGCGGAAATCGAGAACGAAGGTGTCGGTCTTGTCCGGGTGGATCCGGTTCAGGCGTGACAGGGTCTGCACGGCGGCGAGGCTGACTAGGGTCTTGTCGACATACATCGTGTGCAGAAGCGGCTGGTCGTAGCCGGTCTGAAACTTCTCGGCCACGATCAGGAGCCCATACGCTGGCTCGCCGAATCGGGTAGCAGTCTGGCTCTCCGGAAAGCCGTTCATGCTCGGCTCCGTGAACGGGATCCCCGCGTCGTCGACGGTCCCGGAGAACGCTATTAATGCCTTTGTGTCGGCATAGCCCCGTTTGGCGAGGTAGCTATCAATCGCCTGCTTGTAGCGAACCGCGTGGAGGCGCGATGAGGTGACGACCATCGCCTTGCCCTTGCCGCCGATCTTGTGGCGAGTGTGGGCGCGGAAGTGCTCAACGATGATCTCGGCCTTCTGGGCGAGGTTATGGGGGTGGAGGGCGACGAAGCGCGCGATCGCGCGCCGCGCCTTGCGGGTGTCGTACGTTGGGTCATTGGCAACCGTCTTCTCCACGCGCCAGTACGTCCCGTAGGTCGTGTAGTTGGCGAGGACGTCGAGGATGAACTCCTCCTCTATTGCCTGGCGCATCGAGTACAGGTGGAAGGGCACGAACCGGCCCTCCTCGTCGGGTTGGCCAAAGAGCTCGAGCGTCCGAGCCTTGGGCGTCGCGGTGAAGGCGAAGAACGACAGGTTCAGTTGACGAGCGCGGGCGGCGACCTGAGCCGCCAGCGCGTCCTGGGGATCGGCCGGCGAGCTGGCCGCGTCGGTGGCCTCAGCGGTCGCCAGCTGTTCGTCTGCAGACCTGGACCCCAGGGCGGTCTTGAGGTCCTTGGCGGCTTCACCAGTCTGCGAGGAGTGAGCCTCATCGACGATGACCGCGAAGCGCCGTGCCCCCAGTCCTTCGACCTTGCCGAGCACAAACGGGAACTTCTGGAGAGTGGTGACGACGATGCGGGCCTGTTCGCCGGCAAGGGCAGCGGCCAATTGCGCGGAGTCTTGATCGATCCGAGCGACAACGCCGGTTTGGTGCTCGAACTGGTAGATCGTCTCTTGCAGCTGGCGGTCGAGGATGACCCGGTCCGTGATTACCACGACCTTGTCGAAGACCGGCAGGTCGTCAGCGCCATGGAGCGACATCAGGCGATGGGCGAGCCAGGCGATCGTGTTCGATTTGCCCGAGCCGGCACTGTGCTGAACGAGATACCGCTGGCCCGGACCCTCAGCGCGTGCCGTCGCCTCGAGGCGTCGGACGGCGTCCCACTGGTGGTAGCGAGGGAAGATCGTCGTCCCGTTGCGCAGCTGCGCGGCCTTTGTGCTGCCCGGGCCAGGTTCAACGTGTATGAACCGCGCCAGGAGGTCGAGCCATGCGTCCCGGGCCCAGACCTCCTCCCAGAGGTACGCGGTCCGGTGCCCGCTGGGGTTGTCCGGGTTCCCGGCGCCGCCCGCTCGCCCGCGATTCAAGGGAAGGAACCGGGTCGTGGGCCCAGTAAGGCGCGTGGTCATCATCACGACCTCGGGGTCGACCGCGAAGTGGACAACCGCTCGTCGCCCGAGGGTGACGTTCGCGGGATCGCGATCGGTCCGGTATTGGGCGACGGCATGGTTGACGTTCTGGTGGGTGAGCGGGTTCTTGAGCTCACTGGTCGCGACGGGGATGCCATTCAGGAACAGGGCGAGATCGAGCGTCTTCGTCCCAGCGGCCTCGTAGGGGAGCTGGCGGGTCACCGTGAGCCGATTGGCCTCGTACCGCTGGAGCAGTTCCGGTGTGAGGCCATGGGCGGGACGGAAGAAGGCCAAGTGCAGCGCGATGCCGTGATCGACTATGCCGTGGCGGAGCACGTCTACAGTGCCGCGCTCATCAAGCTGTTCGGCTAGCCGGATCGCGACCCGTCGCCGGGCTTCGCCAGCGCCACCGTGGAGTTCTGAGAGGCCCTTCCAAGGCGCAAGTTGCGTCTCCTCGAGGAAGCCAAACAACTCGGCGACGTCGAGCCCGTGAGCCCGATCAAAGTCCCCCACCCACTCAGGTCTCGTGCCCCATTTGCAGACGCGATACCCGCCCCCGTCGATGAGGTAGGCGGTGATCGCGTCCTCGAAGGCGCGCTCGTCGACCTTCACACTGCGACCCTGGGGACCTGCATCTGGCCGGTCACCGCCGCGGTCGTGAGGGCTCGCCGGTGCTCGGCGAGAAGCAAAGTCTGTGCCGCAATGGCACTCAACGCGCGCTCGGCGTATCCGACCGCCTTCTCAAGCTGAGCGGCCAGGGCTCGCGCAGTACCGCCGTGAACATTCGGGATCGGTATTCGCGCAACCGCGTCCTGCCTCAGCCCGAATCGGGTGATACCGGACGCTGCCAGCGTGAAGGCGTCCCGACATCTTCGGCTTCGCAGCACCCAATAGAGGAAGTCCGCATCGATATGGAGGGGCCGCACTAGTGCCAGGTGATAACCGAGAACGACGCCTGAGAGATCGTCGGCAACCAGTGCCGCCACTCCGATGTCCTCAGCCGTTTCCGAGTCCTTTGTAAGGAGCACATCGCCACGACGAAGGGAGAAACGCTGAAGTTGGTCGCTCGCCGCCGTTGCCGGTGTGAACTCAAGAGACCGGGTGATCCGCCGGTTCTTGTAGACGTCGGTGTAGTTGCAGAGGAGGACTGGAACTTGGCCATCGACGGACTTTTTGTCGACATTGCTAAAGCGGATGTCCGCGAGCGCCTTCAATGGAACCTCCCCCGCGGCTGCAGTTACGGGATCCAGGATCGCGGAGATGAGACTCTCGGTTCGAGACGCGAGCAGCATCATCAACCGCCGCTTCGCTTCGATGACGGCATCGAGGTGGACATTCTCCGCGTCGAGGTACTTGGCAATCGCGCGTTGCTCGGACAGAGGAGGGAGTGCAACCGCAATATCGCCGAAGTCCCCGATGTTGATCCTTGGCGTCCGGACGTTGCCCGCTTCGACGTTGCCGATGCCACGGAGCCGAGCCGTCATCTCGCCAACAAGCGACGAGGAGCGGATCAGGTGGTGGAAGAACTTCGGGTCGAGTAACTCGCGCGTCCGGAGCACCGCATAGTCACCGCTAACCATGCCGTCGATCGGGCTGATTCCGGCGCCGCCTTCGAACGCACGCATTCGGTTGACGACGATGTCTCCCGCCGAGACAACCTTGTATGTTGCGAAGTCGTCCGCACGAGACTCCCGGTCTGTCAAATCCGCCCGCGGCAGCACCCCTCGATGGATTGAGACTGACAGGAGCGGCAAAACGGACTTGGCATGACCAACACGCCGATTGCTCTCCTCGAACAGAAACCGAAGACGAATGGGCGGCCAGTTGTTGCTCGGCGGAACCTTCTTCAAGAGGTGACCTCGCCCAGAAGGCGCTGGATCTCCCGATCGAGCGCTTTGATCTCGGCGTCGATCTCCTCGACGGGTCTCGGCGGAACGTATCGGTAGAAGTGGCGGGTAAGGGGGAACTCATAGCCGATGCGGGTGCTGGCCTGGTCGACCCATGCGTCGGGCACGTACGGAATCAGCGCCGAGGCGACATAGGCGTCGACAGCCTGCCGGTACGCGACTGAGGCAAGCCGGTCGGCTGGATCCTCGTCGAAACACTCCACTGGACCCGGGAGCGGTACGTTCTCATGGGCCCGAAGCTCGGGATCGGGTTCCGGGCGACCCTTCCGATCGCTGATCGCCGGAGCATCGGGATCTCGCACCGAAACTGCTTCCCAAACGGCCTTCTCCACCTGGCGTGGAACTGGTCCCAACATCCGGCCGAATTCCTCCCGGTCGGCGGTCGATTGGCCATCGAGCCGGCCGAGCCGGTCGACAAGCGCAGTCTGTGCGGACTCGTGGAGCTTCGCCCATCCAGCGGAAGCTTCTATCGCCGCAACACTCGACTCGCTCACCTGATAGCGGAGGCGAAGCGGTCGCTCAACACTGATTCGCTGGTAGCCGAATGCCTGGTTCGGCAGGATCTTGACGCGGTCGCCTTCCTCGAATGTGCCATACAGACCCGTGATCTCTGCAATTTGCTCGGGACTGATCTCCTTGCGCTTTTCGCCGAGACTCTTGCGCATCTTCACGTACGACTCGCGGGCATCCACAAGCTGGACTCTGCCACTGCGCTCCGGGCGCTTCCGGTTCGTGACGATCCAGAAGTAGGTGCTGATCCCTGTGTTGTAGAAGAGCTGGTCGGGCAGGGCGACGATGCCCTCCAGCCAATCGTTCTCAATGATCCAGCGCCTGATCTCGCTCTCGCCTGAGCCTGCCGCGCCGCTGAAGAGTGGCGATCCGTTGAAGACGATCGCGAGGCGCCCGCCCCCGTCCTTCGGCTCCTTAAGCTTGCTGATCATGTGCTGGAGGAAGAGGAGGCTGCCGTCGTTGATCCGGGGCAGCCCTGCGCCGAAACGGCCCTCAAAGCCGAGCTTGGCATGCTCCTCGTCGATATCCCCCTTGACCTTCTTCCACTCCACACCGAACGGTGGATTGGCCAAGAGGTAGTCGAAGCGCTGACCCCTGAAGTGGTCCTCGGAGAAGGAATTGCCCAACCGGATGTTGGCGGCCTTCAAGCCCTTGAGGGCCATATCCGAGCGGCAAACTGCGTAAGTCTCAGGGTTCAGCTCCTGACCGAACGCCTCCAGATGAGCCTGCGGGTTTAGCTCGCGGAGGTACTCCCCAGCCACCGAGAGCATTCCGCCCGTCCCGCACGCCGGATCAAGCATGGTGCGGACGATGCCCGGCGTGCGGAGGGCATCGTCATCCTCGATGAAGAGGAGGTCGACCATTAGCCGGATGACCTCACGCGGCGTGAAGTGCTCGCCGGCGGTCTCGTTCGACAACTCCGAGAAACGCCGGACGAGCTCTTCGTAGAGGTAACCCATCTCGACGTTGGACACGACATCCGGATGAAGATCGACTTCGGCGACCCGCGAGATGACGTGGTAGAGGATCCGCGCCCGATCGAGCCGCGTGATCTGAGCGTCGAAGTCGAACTTCTCGATTACCTCGCGCGTGTCCGGGTCGAAACCGGCGATCCAGGCGCGCAGGTGGGCTGCGACGTTGTTGGGATCCTCCAGGGCCCGGCGCAGGGTTAGCGGTGAGGTGTTGTAGACCTCCGATCCGGTGATCTCGCGCAGAAGAGGGCCGACGTTCTGGACCGCAGCCTTGGCGAGGCGGCGCAACACCTGCTGCTTGGTGGGCTCTAGGACGCAGTCGAGGCGGCGTAGGAGGACGAGAGGCAGAACCACCCGTTGATACTCGGACTGCTTGTAATCACCCCGGAGCAGGTCGGCGATGGCCCAGATCAGCCCGGCATGGTTGTTGATCCTGGCTGTGACCGCCAACCTCGCCTCCTTCAATCCACTCGACACCTAACTCTACCGGCCGGGCGTTCCAAGAGTTACAGAAGCCAAGGTGACAGTCGAGGCAGTCGCGGGTAACACTTACCGACGTGGAGCGCTCGGAAACGGATCAATCTAACTCAGAGGAACGTCTCGACACTGGCCTCTTTGGTCAGCTGCCGGACGACCCTCCGGCGTGGACGCCTGCAACCCAGCGCGCCCTCGATCGTGCTATCGGGCATGGCGTTCCATCTGACGCGGTCGCTCTGTTCTCGAGATGGTGGCAGCTCGAGACTTGGCTTCGACTGCTGGTCTACCTGGAGATGCGGGCTGCGGTGGGAAGCCGATGGCTTGACATCGTCCCAGAACGAGGTCAATCCCGTGCCGAGCGCGACCTCGAAAACCGCTACATGCCGTCAGCCGACGCGACCAATCCCTTGTCCTATCTGGACGCTGGACAGCTAATCGAGCGGATCGGCTCGGAGGATATCTGGCCTCTCGTGGAGTACGCGCTGCTGAAGCGAGAACGCTGGGAAGGTCTCGTCGACCAACTTCAGGCGATCCGGAACCGCCTTGCACACTTGCGTCGACCTCACAGCGACGATCTGGCGCGTGTGGAGCAAGCTCTCCGCGATCTTGAACCTGGCGCCCGGCTAGCTCTCGAATCCTTCAACCGGCAACATCGTGTCTGGGACGAATCGGAGGATCCGCTTGCCAAGACGTGGGTTCGTGGTGAACACCAGGACGCCCGCAGACTTCTCAGGCATGCCGAGCGGAACTACGACACTGGCTTCCAAATCGATTATTCGCTTCGTCCGTGGGCCTCACCCGTATCCGGTGATGCCGTTACCGGGATGCCGGGTGTTCTAATTCATGCGACTTGGTTTCTTAGGGACGGCGCTCTGCTTGCGCCGCGTGCGTTTTGGTCCGATGCCCGCTTGGACACCGGACATGCTCGAGAACTCATAGTTGTCGTCGCCCATTCCTTTGAGTCGACGGTTTCGGTGACCTTTTCCGGTGTCGACGATCCCGATGCAATCGCCGACGCTATCGGGTCGTGCTTCGACGTGGTCCTCAGCCAACGTGAGCGCCATCCGAGCGACCTGCGGCGACGGCGGTGGCGAATAGATGCCCAAGGACTCGATTGGCGTGTTCACGTGGATACTGCGCTCGTCCTCGCTACCGAGGATCAGCCGTTCTCGATCTTCGGCGCCTAGCAACAGCCCTAGCCCGCACTGTCGACGCGCCCAGTATCAATTACTTCTGCATCGAGGGCCCGGATCTCTGATTCTGCAGGCTGGTTCGATACAAAGACGACGAGATTCACTCCGGAGTGGCGCGCAGATGGGACGAGGATCCCATCGTGGCCCAAGAATGCTGCTGCGCCGCCGACCCGCTGGCATGCGGTGAAGTCGACCCCGGAGAGACTCCCCCGGTCAATCCCTAGGCTCCTGAGGACCCCTTCATCCGTAAGATCGAGAACGTTCGAAAGGTCGAGCTTGAGTCGATGGAGAGTGCGCTTTGCACGCGGACGTACAGGCTGCATGGCGATCTGATGGTCGGCTTCCGCAAGCGCTGACGTTCGTTCGAGGCTGACGTAGAGGGCATCGATGCCCGGTGGGTTCCAACGAGCTCCCCGACCATTGACCTTGTCAGGCGGGTTATCGGCAAAGGTGTGACGCCAGACGCTTCCCGACCAGGTTATCGGTTGGAGGTCTGCCAGGGCCTTCAGAACCGCCCCATCTGGCTCGAATGTCGCCATCCACGTCAGACGTATGCGCCCGACCTGAGCTGTTCGATCAGGGCCAGCACATCCTCCGTCCGACCCTCGTGGATCCGGTCGGCGGGGCGATCGCCGTCAAGAAGGGCGTGGGGCGCGAGAAGCCAGAGGCGCGCCTCGCCCGGCTGATAGAACTCAGCGAGCTGGGACACCAGCCACTCGAGCGTTAGGAGCTGCGTCAGATGGGAGGCCTGCGGCTCGACACGGCCTCGTTGCCAGCGAGACACGGTCTGAGGCGTCGCGCCGACGAGATCGGCAATCTCTCTGGCCCGCATCCCACTCTTGGACCGGATCGTGCGAAGCCTGGTGGCTACAGGTGATTCAGGCCTGGCGGCCACTGGACCCGGCATTGGACCTCCTTTCCCTTAGAGCGACTGTGGCTTGGACCTGGGTACGTGGACACGTTGGCCCACTGCCGGATCGCTGACCGAGATGATGCCGGCTCGCTCGATTGCCCCTAGCGTGAACCGCCATGACTCGAGACGCTGGTGCGCAGGAACGAGCTCCGGAAGCACCCGTGAAGCACGAAGGGCGAGGTCTGTCGCCGGCCGGAGGAAGTCTTCGAGGTAGATCCCGGGGCGATGATCGGCCGGTGCGGACCCGATACGGTCGACCTCCCCGACGCGTCGGAGCACGAAGTGCCGCCGTGGATCCTTGATCATGTCGATCACTCCACGGCGGCAGCAAGCAGAATCGCGGCAAGCCAGGGCGGCTTGCATCTGACGGTTCTGGAAGAGCGAATCCGCGCTGGCCCGGACAAGAAACGCGCCGATGCCCTGGATATAGACCCGCGGTGCATGACTGAACGGCTTCGCGTCCGGGTTACGGGGCCCGGTCAGACTTCTCGCATCAAAGCGCTCGCCGAGGGTGATTCCGCTCTCGATCCCGCCCACAGCTCCGAATGCCATCAGCGCCACTCCGATAGTGCCTGACCGCTCAGCGACCAGTGGCACTCCGACGCGGTGCAGATCCCAACAAGCCTCGATGTAGCCACGTAGGGCGATCGGTCCAGCCGATGTCGTGCCGAAAGGGTGGATCCGGAGCCATACGGCATCGATCTCGATGGACTTAAGCGCCTCGATGACGATCGCCCGCTGCGTGCCGTCTCTGAGCACCGTCCCCGGAATCGCAAGCGGGTAGAAGATTGCAACGTCGCGGAGCTGTCGCCGATCGAGTTCCGCTCGAAGCGCAGATGCGACAGCGCGGTCGACGGCAAACCAGGCGTCGGAAGCTGACTCGAGAAGGTGCGTCGGAGCGAGGACGGCGCTGAAAGAGCCTGCGGTGACCCTGTCGGCTACCAGGTTGGCGAGTTTGCGGGCAACCTCCCCGTGCATGTCAGCCGGGTCGGAGGTCACGAGAGCAGCCCACGGGAGGTCCGCGATGCCCGCCAATACGGATCCGCCCGGCGTCGCAGCCTCCATGAAATCGGTGTCGAGAACAGCATGAACCCCGTTCCTGATCAGAGCGTCGCGAAGGTCGGCTTGCCGGGCGTAAAGTCGCGAGTCAAGGACGAGACCCGAGACGGCGCGGTCCTCGGCGAGCAGTTGCTCGAAGACCGTGTGGTCGTTTCGACCCGGTCGGAGATACAGCCCTAGTCGGGGCTTCGCCGGAGGCAGGAGCTTTAGCTGAGCGCGCATGAGTTCACCTTTGCGTGAACAGTAGAATGAACATTAGCATGCGCATCTGCGTCACGCAATGCTCATCTGGCTCTACTCCTCGCCGATGTCCTCGTTCCAGATTTCCGGATAGGCAGCGATGAAATCGTTCATGAGCTCGAGGCACTCCGCGGAGTCGAGGTTGACGACCTCCACTCCCCGCGCGCGCAGGTAGTCCTCGCCACCCACGAACGTGCGGTTCTCGCCCATCACCACCCGCGGGATGCCGTACAGGAGGATGGCGCCGGTGCACATGTCGCACGGCGACAGGGTGGTGTACATCGTGGCCCGCCGGTAGACCGCCGCCGGCAGCCGGCCGGCATTCTCGAGGGCATCGGTCTCGCCATGGCGGATGGCGCTCCCCTGCTGGACGCGCCGGTTGCGGCCGACGCCCAGGACGGCGCCGTCGTCGGCGATCAGGGCCCCACCGATTGGCACGCCCCCCTCGTCGCGGCCGATCCGGGCCTGGGCGATGGCAAGGGCGAGGAACTCGTGGTCGCGGTCGCGGATGGTCATCGGTCAATCGGTCCTCCGTGCGGGGTCAAGGGCAAGGCATTCAGCTGCGGCGGTATGGCTTGAGGTAGGCGCCGGGGTAGGCGACGTTGCGGCCGGAGATGGCCAGCGCGGCAATGACGACCAGGTAGGGCAGGGCCAGCAGCAGCTCGAACGGCAGATCGCCGAACCCGGGCAGGATCCGGAGCCGGAACTGGAGCGAGAAGATCAGCGAGAAGATCAGCGCGCCCACCACGCCGCGCCCGATCCGCCAGCGGCCAAAGATGACCAGCGCCACGCACACCCAGCCCCGGCCGGCGATGATGTCCAGGGTGAAGCTGCCCAGCAGGGCGAGCGTGATGAACGCCCCGCCGACGGCCATCAGCGCGCCGCCGATCATCAGCGCCAGGTAGCGGGTGCGGGCGACGTTCACCCCGGCGGCATCGGCGGCCTCGGGGTTCTCGCCCACCGCGCGCAGCTCCAGGCCAAAGCTCGAGCGCTGGAGGATGAACCACGCGACCGGCACCACGACCAGGAAGGCGATCCAGGTCAAGGCGTACTGGTCGAAGACGGCGCCGATCTCGCCCAGGCCAGCGAAGGGGTTGACGATCGGCATCGGCTCAATCTGCTGCAACTCGCCGCCCTGGAAGATGAGCCGGTTGGTGAACTCCGACGCGCCGATGAGGCCGATGGTCAGGCCGATGCCCGAGACGTGCTGGTTGGCGCCGAGGGTCACCGTCAGGAGGGCCATGATGGCCCCCGCCCCGAGGCCCACCACGATCGCCGCCGCCAGGCCGAGCAGTGGCGAGCCGGTGGCCCAGGCGGTGGCAAAGCCGGCGAATGCGCCGGCGTACATCGTGCCCTCGATGCCCAGGTTCAGCACCCCGCTGCGCTCGGCATAGGTCTCGCCCACCGTGCCGTAGACGAGCGGGGTTGCGTTGCGCAGGGTGGCGGCCAGCAGGTCGACGAGGAACGTCATCCGGGCTGGACCTCCGCGGCGACGTCAGCCGCGCTCTCCGAGCCGCCCTCCTCTGGGCGGGTTGGCCTCAGCCGATAGCGCCTGAGCGCGAGCAGAGCGACTGTGGTCAGGAGCAGGACGCCCTGCACCACCGCGCCGAGCTGGGACGGGATGCTCAGCGAGCGGGCCGCCGTGCTGGCACCGACCGTGAGATCGCCCAGGAACAGGGCCGCGAGGGCCACCCCGGGCATCGTGAGGGTCCCCAGGGTGGCGACCACGATCCCGGTGTAGCCGTAGCCCGGCGAGAGGCCGCTGGTGAGCCGGTTCTGGATGCCGGCCACCTCGCTGACCCCGGCCAGGCCCGCAATGGCGCCACTCACGAGGGCCGCCGCGAGTAACGTCCGGCCGACGTTGATGCCGGCGAAGCGCGCCCCGTGCGGGCTCAGGCCGGCAGCTCGCAGGCGCAGCCCGGCCGGGGTGCGGGCCAGGACGTACCAGGCGATGACGATGACGGCGATCGCGAGGAGGAAGCCGAGGTGGAGCCGGGAGCGCTCGAGGAGCTGGGGGAACTCGGCCACCGCCGCGATGCGCGGCGACTCGGGGAAGCCGGTGACCGGGTCGCGCCACGGTCCGTGGAGCAGGCCGTTGACGAGGAGCAGCGCCACCGGGTTGAGGAGGAGAGTGGTGACCACCTCGTCGATCCCGAACCGGATGCGAAGGATGGCCGGCACCAGGGCCCACGCCGCGCCGGCCAGCGCCCCGGCGACGATCATGGCTGCCAGGGCCGCGATGGGCTGCCACCCGCCGACTACCATGCCCACCCCGGCGGCGGCGATGGCGCCCAGCAGGAGCTGGCCCTCGGCGCCGATGTTCCAGTAGCCGGCCCGGAAGGCGATGGCCACCGCCGCCCCGGTAAACAGGATCGGGGTGGCGGTGACGAGGACCTCGATCGCGGTGAAGCCGCTCGTCAGCGGGGCGATGACGAACAGGTAGTAGGCCTCGATGGGGTTCGCCCCGGCGAGCAGGATGGGACCGGCGGTGATGGCGAACGTGATGAGGATGGCGGCCAGCACCAGGACCGGCGTGGACCACGGGGAGAGGCGGAATCGGCTCCGCATGCGGCGGCGCATGCGCGCGCGCATCAGGCGGCCCTCCCGCGCACTATGCGGCCCTCCCACGCCCGGCCATCAGCATGCCCAGGTGCTCGACGTCCGCCTCGGCAGCGGTCATCTGACCCACGATGCGCCCCTCGTAGAGGACCACCAGCCGATCGGCCAGCGCCAGCAGCTCGTCGAGGTCCTCCGACACGAGTAGCACCGCGGCGCCACGCCGGCGAGCGGCGAGGAGCTGCGAACGGACGTACTCGGTGGCCCCCACGTCCAGGCCGCGGGTCGGCTGCGACACGACGAGCACGCGCGGGTCGCGGGACAGGACGCGGGCCAGGAGGACCTTCTGGACATTGCCGCCCGACAGGGTCACCACCGGGTCGTCGGGGCGGGCACGGATGTCGAAGCGCTCGATGAGCTCGTCGGCATGGGCGCGCACCGCCCCTTCGTCGATCCGCCCGCCGCGCCGGAACTCGTCGAGCCGCTCGAGGACCAGGTTGTAGGCCACCGACAGGTCGCCGACGAGGCTGGCGTGGCGGTCCTCGGGGATCCGCCCCACACCGGCGCCCATCACGGCCGTGGGGTTGGCGGCGGTGACGTCGGTGTCGCTGACGGAGATCGACCCGCCGCTCGGGCGCCGCATCCCGGACAGGACCTCCACCAGCTCGGTCTGGCCGTTGCCTGACACGCCGGCTACGCCCACGATCTCGCCCGCGGCGACGTCCAGGGAGATATCGGTCAACGCCGGCAGCCCCTGGGTGCCCGCGGCGTGGAGGTTCCGGATGCGAAGGATCGGCTCTTGGGCAGCCCGGGTCGCATCGGCTGGTCGTTCGACCCCGAAGCTCGGACGGCCGACCATCATCCGCGCCAGCTCGCGCTCATCGGTCTGCCCGTCCACCGTGCCCACCACCTCACCGCGACGCAGCACCGTGATGCGGTGGCTGATGGCCCGCACCTCGGCCAGCTTGTGGCTGATGAACACGACCGCCATGCCCTCGCCGACGAGCAGACGGAGGGTGGCGAACAGGGCCTGGACCTCGTCGGGGACCAGGACCGCGGTGGGCTCGTCGAGGATGAGGATGCGGCACTCGCTGGAGAGGGCCTTGAGGATCTCGACCCGCTGCTGCTCACCCACCGACAGGTCCGCGACCCGGGCGGCGGGATCGACCCGGATGCCGAGGCGGGCGGACGCCTCCTCGGTCTGGCGCCGAGCCTGGTCGAGGTCGAGCCGCAGCGTGCTGCCCCGACCGAGGACGAGGTTCTCGGCCACGGTCATGGGCCGCACCAGGGCGAAGTGCTGGGTCACCATGCCGACTCCCGCCTGGATCGCGTCGCGCGGCGAGCGGATGGCCTGGACCTGGCCGCCCACCAGGATCTGGCCGGCGTCGGGATGAGTCAGCCCGTACGCGATCCGCATGGCGGTCGTCTTCCCGGCCCCGTTCTCGCCCAGCAGGGCGTGGACCTCCCCGGCCCGGACATCGAAGTCGATCCGATCGTTGGCGACGAGGTCGCCGAAGCGCTTGGTGATGCCGCGGAGCGCGAGTGCTGGCGCGCCGGGTGAGACGCCGGGTGGCGCGCCGGCTGGCGCGCCACCTACGCCCATCTTGGGACCGCTAGCCGGGCACCACCGAGGCTAGCCGGGCACCACCGAGCCCGGCGGGGTGGCCTCGTTGATGTCCACCCGGAAGGTCCCGGCCTTGATCTGCGCCTCCCGCTCCGCGACCAGGGCGGCCAGGTCGTCCGGCACGCCGCCGGGGATGTCGGTGTTGATCGCCGCCAGTGCGGCGCCGCCCTTGGCCACCATCGAGAAGTCCTTCAGGTCCTGGGAGGTGTAGGACCCGGCCAGCACCTGGTCGATGACGTACTTCACCGTTGGGACCATGTTCCAGGTGACACTGGTCACCACGTTCCCCGGCGCCAGCTCCTGCTGGTCGCTCATGTTGCCGACGGCGACCAGGTCGTTTTCCTGCGCCGCCTCGATGACCCCGAAGCGCTCCGCGAACAGGACGTCGGCGTCGGCACCGACCTGCGCCAGGGCCGCTTCCTTGGCCGCGGCCGGATCGAACCAGCTGTTGAGGAACGTGACCTTGACCTCGACGTCCGGGTTCGTCTCCTGCGCCCCGGCGATGAAGGCGTTGACGATGCGGTTCACCTCGGGCACCGGGTAGCCGCCCACGACGCCCAACACGTTCGTCTGGGTCAAGCCGCCGGCGATCATGCCTGCGAGGTAGGCGGGCTCATGGATCCAGTTGTCGAAGACCGAGACATTCGGCTCGGTCGGCCCGACGCCGGAGCCGAATACGAAGGCGATATCGGGGTAATCGGCCGCTACGGCGCGCACGGCATCCTCGTTGCCGAAGGCGTCGCCGAAGATGATGTCAGGCTGGTCCTGCTCTGCCGTCTCGCGCAGTACCCGCTCCATGTCACCGGCGTAGCCGATGTCATCGGCGAAGGTGTACTCGATGCGCCCAGCATCCGCCTCGGCCTGGAGCGCGGCGTGGATGACGCCATCCCATGGCTCCTCGATCTGAGTCGCGAAGGCGCCGAAGACTTTGAGTGTCCCCGCGTCCCCGCCATCTGGTGCGGGAGAGCCGGTGCAGGCGCCGAGCGCCAGCAGCGCGCTGAATGCGATGGCCAGCGGGCGCCATGCAGCCTTGCGGCGGGTGACAAATGGAATGCGTGCGTCCATCGACTGGACCCTCCTCCGAGCGACCCCCGGGGCACGAGGATCAGGCGGTCTAGCCTATGCCACACGCGTCGGCGCCGCACGCCTTGTTCGCGCGTCTGGCCCACCCGGAGGTGGGGGGCCTGAGGCCGCGCGGCGGCCTACCGCGGCTGAAGCAGTTGAGCGATCCGTTGGTGAGAGACGCCGAGTAGGACACCGGCATCACGAACGGTGAGCCCTTCTTCCACCAGGCGCCGCGCGGCCTGACGGGTTAGCTGAGCGGCGACATCCTGAGCTTGTGCGGCTTGAGATCTGGCGGTCGTCGCCTGGTCGACGATGGCACGGACCGTGTCGGGCATTTCGGGAACCACCATCACTTCAAAGGAGTCGGGAGCAACGTCCAGCACGCCCGCTATGGCATCTCGGGCCATGTCCTCAGCCTGGTCGATACGGCGGACCTGGGTGTGCACCCCGCGGATGCCCTCTGCATCCAAGGCCCACCATCCACCGGAGCGGCGAGCACGAACCGTGTAGCGTTTCATGGCCGCCACCAGCCCTCGCCGAAGATCGATTCCAGTTCACGCATGATGGCCTCGGCTGTCCGTTCGCTGATATCGCGATGTCGCGGGACGGCAAAGGACAATCCACCCACCTCCCAGATTTCGTGCTGGCTCCCCTGTCGGTTGAGTCGGTACCGAATGCCTCGTTCCGCAGCCGCCGAGCGGATCCGATGGATGAGCGCCCGGCGCTTCATCGATCATAGTCTAGAGGCATAGCCAGATCAAGGCTATGCCACTGGCCTTATCGGCAGATTATCGACCGGTGATCAGCCCCAGCCGAACGGAGCGCCACCATCGGTATGGGATGGGGCGCCCCGCGCGGCAGTCGTTACGCCGTTTGGCTGTACAGCAGCGATCCCGGCGTGGTGAGCAGCTCCCCCGTCTCGAGCCATGTCTTCAGGCCGGACAGGATCATCGGCCATCCGCCGTAGAGCTCCTCGTTGGCGCCTTCGCGCAGCTGATCGTGGGTCAGGGTCAGCCGGCACGAGTCGCCGACCGGTTCGATGTCCCACGTGACCCGCGAGGTGCCCTCCGCCTTCGCCTCGTCGGACCAGAGCGCCACCATGCTCTGGACCAGCCGGCGCGGTGGGTCGACCTCGAGGTTCTGCCCCTCGCCCAGCAGCCCATCGCCGCCGGGGTGTGTCACCTCGACGCGCGAGCCGGGCGTCCAGTCCGACGTCTGACGCGTGCCGAAGTTGTACTTGGCCCGGATCTCGGGGTCGGTGATCGCCTGCCACAGGCGCTCCGGGGTGGTCTTGATATAGATCTCGTAGATCTTCTCCATGGGGTTCTCCTCCAATTCGTTCTTGAGCCCGCTCAGGGCTGAGACCCAGGGCTCGGCGTACTTGCTCACCCATCGGTCATGGATGAGTCGGATGGGGACCGGGTTCAGGAAGTGCAGCTTCTCGCGCCCGCGACGCCGGGTCACCACCAGGCCTGCCTCCTCGAGCAGCCGCAGGTGCTTCATGACGCCGAAGCGCGTCATTTCGAAGCGCCCCTGCAGCGCGCGCAGCGACTGACCGTCCTCGGCGAAGAGCTCGTCGAGCAGGGCTCGCCGGGTTGGATCGGCCAGGGCTCTGAACACCTCGTCCATGCGGGAGACTATAGGTGACCGATTGGGGTAATTATCCCGTGGGCGTAGGTACGCCCGAGGGCTATGCTGCGCCGTATGAAGCGGTCGCAACTGGCGTCCCGTGGGTCCGCGCAGTCGGTGATCCGCCCATGCCGCTGAATGACCAGTATCCGAAGTCCGTCGTCTTTGTGGTCGGTTTGCGGAGAGATCCGGCCAGCGGTGCATTTGTGCAGACTGCTATTGGGACTGCCTTCTTCGTCGCTATCCCGACCGCTCTTCCAGATCGCGTTTGGGTTTACCTCGTGACGGCTGCACATGTCGTAGAGGCCGAGACTGAGACCTGGGTCCGTGTTCGCGCAAAGAATGGTCTGCTGCCACTCGTGCGGGTGCCGCAATGGACGATCCATCCCAAAGATGACGTGGCGGTCACGCTCGTCGGTGGCGTGGCGAACGACCTCGACATGATTTGCGTCCAGGAGGCGATCTTCCTTGACGTGTGGCCGAGAAAACCCACCGTTGGTGATCGGGTGTATTTCATTGGCCTGCTTGCCATGGCCGAAAGCATGGTTCAGGAAAACGTGCCTATGGTGCGGTCTGGAACCCTCGGCCGCATGTACCAAGAACGGGTGCCGCTGCGCCATGGAGACGACAGAGTGACGTACCACCAGGCGCACCTGATCGACTGCCGGTCATACGGTGGATTCAGCGGGTCTCCGTGCTTTGTCCAATTCCAGAGCACATTGGGCGAGGGGGAGAGACGTGGAGGCGTGTTCGTAGGCGGCGTCTCCCTTGTGCCTGAGACCGTCTGTCTCGGGCTGATAAGTGGTCATTGGGACGACATGGTCCGAGCCAAGGCTACCGGAGAAATGGCGAACGACGAGATCGCTCAAAACATCCGGTTCCCGATCAACACAGGCGTCGGGATCGTCACGCCGATAGAGAAGGTACGGGAGTGTTTGATGGACGAAAACCTCAAGGCTGCGCGGGACGCAGATGACGCTCAGTTGGTGGAGACAGCAGCTCGGGAGGAGAGGGAGAAGGCCGGCACTCCCGATACGACCGATGAACCCCCAGCAGGATTGACGAAGAGCGACTTCGAGGCCGCTCTACGGAAGGTCAGTCGGCGGAAGCCTTCGGATGAGGGCGCCAAGGAAGGGAGCTAGACGTCGGGCACCGTGCCTGCCATGACCCGGCTGACATGCGGTAGTGCATCAGTTTGAGTCGATCTCCTGATCACCTGCCGGCACAGCAACGGTCCAGCTAGGCGGCTTGCGTATGGCGCCGAACTTGTCCCGCAATTCACCGGGGAACTGGCAGGCGGTCAGCTGCGCTTCCGTGGTCTTTCGGAACATCCCGCGCGGAACTGCAGCCTTGAGTTCAGGGCTGTCATGCCGGGGTTCGTCACTCGGATAGCCCGCAGGTCGCTCGGGACGAAGAATGCCTATCGGCAGTCCGTATTCGCTTTGCACCCGCTCGACTGGCCAGGCTAGATCGCTGTCGTTCGAGATCACCCACGCATGCTCAAAATGCTTGGCGGCGGCATCAATGACTAGTGCCGTCGCAAGGTTCACGTCTGAACCCTTCTCCTCCTTGCGCCACACCTTGACCCAATGATTCGATGGGTTTGGCATGTGCGGGTTCGGCGCGTAAGGCGGATCTACACGCTGTTGTTTCTTGGGCCGGAACCGGAAGAATCCCTTCTTGACTTCCACGTTGGGCAAGGTTCCGAGGGCTCGAAGGTACTCGCGTTGCCGATAGGTCGTTGCAGGATCGGCGGGCAATCCAGGGACATCAGCGGTGAAGTACCAAATCTTCTCGATCACGAATTGGGGAAAGGCGCGTGCGCACAGTGCCGAGAGGTCCAGCCATTTGTAGGGCGTCCCCTGCAAGGCTCCGTAGTAGAGGTTGAGGCCATCCACGTAGACGAAGGCTCGGAGTCGCGGCATCGCAAAGTACTCCTCCCGCCGCTTGACAACTTCGGCTATCGTAAACGTACTAACTCAGCCGCTACGGTTGCTGGGGCGAGGAGGCTGTCGAAAGACGGCCTCTTTTGTTGCCCGGAACCTAGTCGAGCAGCGCCGCGATCCTAGTCGGTGGTTGCCTTCACAATCTGACGAAGGAACGTCTCGAACATCGGCTGAACGTCCATCCGGTGGTTGTAGCGGAAGCCGAATTCGTCCAGGTACATCTGCAGGTACTTCTCGGAAACGTTGTGGTACGTGCCGCTGATCCCGCGCTTCACGAGCGACCAGAAGCCTTCGATGGTGTTGGTGTGGACATTGCCAAAGACGTAGACCTTGCGGGCATGATGGATGCGGCGGTGGAGGTAGCCGTGGGCGTACAGCCGCGAGTAGTGCGCGGCTTCATCGGTGAACACCATCGCGGACGGCAGGACGTGCTCAACCACGTTGCCAGCCAGCGGGGAGGTCGGATTGACGACCGCCCGAACACGTCCGCCGCGCTCGACCATCCCCTGAACTGTGACCTTCTTGGCCTGCCAGTCCCGCATGGCCTTCGAATGGTCCGAGGTGTGCTTCCGAGGCTTTCCGCCGATGTAGGTCTCGTCAACCTCAACCGTACCGTCAAGGTTCGTCACCTCTTCTGCAAGCAGCTCTCGAATCTGGTGGAACATCCGCCACGCCGTTTTGTAGGTGACGCCCAGGTCGCGCTCAATGGCCTTTGCGGAGATTCCACATCGCGTCGAGGCCATGAGGAAGATGGCCCGGAACCAGAGAC
The DNA here is from genome assembly GCA_038040195.1 of Chloroflexota bacterium. Lineage (NCBI taxonomy): Bacteria > Bacillati > Chloroflexota > Chloroflexota bacterium. Next base: position 64,803 of record JBBPIR010000001.1, read on the forward strand.
GCAACGGCGTCCGCGATCCGTGGAAGATCGTTCCAGCGGTCGGATGCTCATGGTGGCCGCAGCGGTCGCATGAGTAGGACGGTCGGCTACGAACCCGATGATGCTTCGTCACCGCATCGCACACCTTGCAGTAGATGCCGTCCGGGTAGAGGTACTCACGCAGCCAGTCGAGGCATGCTTCGTCGGTCGGGAAATCTCGCTCAAAGTCGAGGATCGTGTACCGCTCCATTGGACTCTTGGGCTGCTTTCGGTAGGTCATGTACCTACTTTAGTGACCTATCGTGACAACTGTCTGTCGCAACCTACACCGAGGGGATAATTACCCCGATTGGTCACATGTAAAGCCCTAGCCCGCCTTCGGCCCGTGGCGGCCATCCACGTCCGACTAGCACCAGCGCGAGCCGGTATGGGTTCTGTGTCACAGGCTTTCGTGACATCGTGCAGCGCGATAGCACGAAGTGCTGTGATAGGGCGCCTTAGGCTCCCCCAATCGGCGAGTCATCCACGGGTAATGGCATGGGCTGGATGGTGGCCCGATGCCCAAGGTCCGCGACGCGATCCGCCTCGTGGAGTCAGAAGGGTGGTTCTGGGTGCGAACCCGCGGAAGCCACCGACACTATCGGCACCCGTTCCGGCGTGGCCTGGTCACGATCGCCGGGAAGGAAAGCCAACAACTGCCGATCTCGACGTGGCGCAGTATTCTCAAGCAGGCTGGGATCGATCCCAAGGAGCGATAGATGCGATACGCAGTCGTATTCGAGAAGAGTGGCAACGGGTACGCGGCCTATGTGCCGGATTTGCCCGGCTGCATCGCGGCCGCCCGCACACGCCGCGAGGTCGAGACGCTGATCGAGTCGGCGATTCGCGAGCACCTGGAGTTGATGCGTGAGGGCGGCGACCCCATTCCGTCGCCGACGACCTGGACCGACCTCGTTGAGGTTGCCTAGCCCAACGGCACCTAGCCCCTAAGCCAATCACGAGGGCCGACCCATTGAGACTCTTCGGGCCGACGAGCATCGACAAGCTCGAGTCCAAGCGAGGCGTCGCCGCCTTGGTCGAGGCGCTTCAGGGGGCTGACCCCGAGCGTGCCCGGGAGGCCGCCGCAGCACTGGGTCGGCTCGGTGACCCGGCGGCGGGTCTGGCACTGATCAACGCCCTCACGGACGCGGGACTCCGAGATGCGGCTGCCGCGGCACTGGTGGCGATGGGGTCGAAGGTGGTGGACATCCTGGTGATGACCCTCCGCCAGGCGCATCCCGACGTTCGAGATGCCTCGGCGAATTCGGGCGTCCGAGTCGCGATCGCCGGGGTCCTGGGCCATGCGGGCGACCAGCGGGCCGTGGAGCCCCTGATCACCGCCCTCGACGACGTCCCGGAGGTGGGGCTGGCCGCTGCGGAGGCGCTGGGCAAGCTGAAGGATCCCCGAGCGCTGGAACCGCTCAGTCGCCTGGCGGTGCCGTTTGGCATCACCGCCGTGGAAGCGCTGGGCAACCTGGGCGATCAGCGGGGCACAGCTGTGGTGGTCGATTGGGTCATGCCCGACGGGCCTGACGGGTTGGTTCGCAGCGACCCCGACGAGGCCGCGGCGGCCATCCGGGCCCTGGGCCAGCTCGGCCCGGCCGATCTCGTGATGCCCGTCATCGACCGGATCAGCAGCCACTTCCCGGGCCAGGGGACGCCGTATGGCGACGTGATTCACGACGCGATGCGGGAAGCTGAGGCGTCGCTGGGCGCATCGGTCCAGTAGGTGAAAGCCTCGACGCTGACGCGCGCGGTCTCGCTGGCCGACGACCCGGCCGACGATGACGACCTGCGCCTCCGCAAGCGGGTCGGCATCGCCATCGGTTACGTGGCCATCGCAACCTCTCTCGTCCGTCTGGTGGCCCTGGCCGCCGTGGGCGAGGACAACCCGGTGATCTGGGGCGTATCGGTCGGCTTCGTCACAGTCATGGCGGCCAACCTGGCCTTCGTCGCCCGCACTCGGCGGTTCACCGCCTACATCTACGTTCTGCTGGTCTTCGCCGCGGTGGCCGGGGTGATCGGGAGTCTGGCCCTGGGCGGCCTGGTGGCGTCCAGCGCGTCGATCGTGTGGGGGATGCTGCTCCCCATTGCCGCGCTAATGTTCCTGGGGCCGCGCCGGGCCATCCCCGTCTTCGCGCTGTACGGCGCCATGCTGTTGACGGTCATCGTCCTGGATCCGCTGGTGGCCAACCGGGCCGAGCCGCCGCCCTACCCGATCCGCCTGGCGCTACACGGCTTCAACCTGTTCGGGGTGGGGCTGATCGTGTTCCTGCTGCTGCGCTCCATGGACCTCCGCCGTCGCGCCGCCCAGGCCCGATCCGAGGAGCTGCTGACCAACGCCATTCCCTCCGGGATCGCGACGCGGCTGCGCCGCGGCGAGCAGCGGATCGCCGACGTCTACCCCGAAACCACGGTCCTGTTCGCCGACCTGGTCGGCTTCACTCCCTGGGCTGAACGAACCGATGCGGACCGCGTGGTCGACGTCCTGGACCGCCTCTTCAGTCGCTTCGACGAGCTGGCCATGGCCTCCGGGGTCGAGAAGGTCAAGACCATCGGCGATGCCTACATGGCGGTGGCCGGTGCGCCCGAAGCTCGAATAGACCACGCCGATGCCGCTCTGGCACTGGCCCAGGCGATGCTGGGTGCCGCGCGCGAAGTGCTGGCAGAAGACGAGGTCCCACTCGAGCTCCGCATCGGTCTGGCATCAGGATCAGTCGTAGCTGGTGTCATCGGTCAGCGCCGGCTCCTGTTCGACCTGTGGGGCGACACCGTCAACACGGCCTCGCGGATGGAGTCGGCCGGCGTGCCGGGGCGCGTCCAGGTGGCGCCATCCACGTGGGAGATCCTCCGCGACCGCTATCGGTTCGAGCCACGTGAAGGCGTTGAGGTCAAGGGCAAGGGCCGCATGACCACCTACCTGTTGGTGGACTAGCGACCCAATGTTGACAGGTTCGGTAGGAATCCATACCATTCGGGTATGAAAGCCATCGTTTCCGAGAAGGGTCAGGTGACCATTCCCAAGCCCCTGCGTGCGCGCCTCGGAATCAAGCCCGGCGCGGTGCTCGATTTCGAAGCCGAGGGCGGGACGTTGGTCGCCCGCAAGTCCCAGACGCTGGACCCGGTCGATGCAGCGTGGGGCATCCTGAACCTCCCCGAATCGGTAGACGCCTTCCTCGAGCGTACGCGCGGCCGCGGATGATCACGGCCGTCGACACCAACGTCTTGCTGGATGTCTTTGCCGCCGACCCGCACTTTGGACCGTCCTCCCGGGATGCCCTGCGGCGGTGCCTGGCGGAGGGAAGCCTGATCGCGTGCGACGTGGTGTGGGCAGAGGTGGCGGCTGCGTTCGAGAATCCGGAAGCCGCCGCCGGTGCCCTGGATGGGCTCGAGGTGGGTTATGACGGCGTCGATCGCGACGCGGCGCTGAAAGCAGGGGCGGCTTGGCGCCGCTATCGGACGAAAGGCGGGACCCGTCGCCGGATCGTGCCCGACCTGATCATCGGTGCCCATGCCGCGGCTCGTGCGGAGCGGTTGCTTACCCGCGACCGCGGGTTCTATCGGTCCTCGTTCGCCAAACTCACGATTCTCGATCCCAGGTATCGGTCCCCTACTCGCGACTGATCGGCGCCGCTACAGTACGGCCGTGGGCGATTACTCCCGTCAGGAAGCCGCGGAGCGGGCCGGGATCAGCCTCGAGGAGCTGAACCAGCTGGTCGAGCTGGGCATCCTGACCCCCCGCGAGGGGGATCGGCTCACCTCCGGAGACGTTCGCAAGGCAGGGCTGGTGCGGAGCCTGGGGGCGACGGGCGTGCCCCTGGAGGGCATCGGTGCTGCCGTGCGGAGCGGGACCTTCCCCCTCGAGTTCATGGACTCCCCCGCCTACGAGCGCTTCTCGGTGCTCAGCAGCGAGACCTTCCGGGAGGTCAGCCAGCGGACCGGGATCCCGGTCGATTTTCTGATGGTCATCCGGGAAGCGGCGGGCTCCGCGCAGCCGAGCCCCGATGACCGCGTCCGCGAGGCCGAGCTGGCCGTCCTCCCGCTTGGCGAGCTCTTCCTGGGCGCAGGGTTACGTCCCGTGGCCGTCGAGCGCGTCCTGCGTGTGTACGGTGAGAGCCTGCGTCGAATTGCCGAAGTGGAAGCCGACTTTTGGCGGACCGAGGTCATCATGCCGCTGCTCGCCGCGGGCAGTTTGGCGACCGATGTCACCCAAGGCAAACTCGCCGAGGAGTTTTCGGCTCGTGCCGACGATGCGGTATTGGCGCTCCTTCACCTCCACCAGACCCATGCCTGGACCGCCAACATCATCGCCGGCTTCGAGCTGGTCATGGACCAGGCTGGGCTCCATCGCCGCCTCGAGCGGCCGCCGGCGATGTGCTTCCTCGACCTCACCGGCTACACCCGTCTGACCGCCGAACGCGGCGACGAGGCCGCCGCCCAGCTGGCGACCGACCTCAGCCGGCTCGTGCAGCGGACATCGGTCCAGCACGGCGGGAAGCCGGTGAAATGGCTCGGCGACGGGGTGATGTTCTACTTCCCCGACCCCGGCCCGGGTGTGGTGGCCGCGCTCGAGATGGCGGAGGGCGTGACAAACGCGGAGCTGCCGCCGGCGCACGTGGGCCTGCATGCCGGCCCGGTGGTGTTCCAGGAGGGCGACTACTTCGGGCAGACCGTGAACGTCGCCTCCCGGATCGCCGAGTACGCCCGACCGGGGGAGGTGCTCGTCAGCCAGGCCGTGGTGGACGCCGCTTCCGGGGCACCGGTGGCGTTCACCGACATCGGCGAGGTGGAGCTCAAGGGCGTGTCCGGCGCCGTCCACCTCCACGCCGCCCATCGCGGGGGCTCCTGACCGGTCAGACCTCGACCAGATCCCGACGATTGTCGGATTCCGGCATGCCCGCCCGTTGTCAGTAGTAGCAGGAGCTTCAACTACGCTGCCTGTGCCGGAGGACGTCGCATTGAGGGTTTCGCTCGTGGACGAGGAGCCGAGGGTGGCTGTCGGGGCGGTCGGGGCTGTCGACGCCGTCGAGGCCCCCGAGATCGAGCCCGAGCGGCTGGATCCGGCACTCTTCGGGTCGCTCTACCAGAAGCACCGCCTCTCGGTGTACCGCTACCTGCGCGCACGCACACAGAGCGACGCCGACGCGCTCGACCTTGCCGCCGACACCTTTGAGCGAGCGTTCGCGAGCCTCGGGCGGTTCCGCCGACGTGATGGCGGGGTCCAGGCGTGGCTGTTGCGCATCGCGAGGAACACCGCGATTGATGCCCATCGTCGGCGCCGACCAACGGTCGGCCTGGCGGGCGCGGATGCCCATCTGGGCCGGATCGCGGTCGAGGCCGATCGGCAGGACCAGGAGCGCGTCGAGATCCTCGATCTTGTCGGCCGGCTCCCAAGCGATCAGCGCGAGGCGCTCCTCCTTCGATATGGCAGCGGGTTGACGGCGAGGGAGATCGGCGTCGCGATCGGGAAGCGCGAAGGCGCAGTCCAGAAGCAGATTGAGCGCGGGCTGGCCGCGCTGCGGGAGGCCCTTGATGACCACGCATAACGAGATTGAGACCAGGCTTCGCCAGGCGTTCGAGGTGTCCCCCTCAGAGGATGGCCTGCGCTGGCTCGACCAGCGCGTCGCCCAGGTGGCGGCTGGACAGACAGCGATTTCCCGCCGCGGCGTGCCCAACTTGCGCGTCTTCCTTCGACCACTGGCCCTCGTCGCAGCGTTCGTGCTCCTCACCGGTGCCGTGGTCGCGGCGATGGGTCTTCTCGAGCGAATGGTCGAGGAGTCGTCCATCCCCGGTTGGCGTGTGGCCTGGGACCGGGCCGAGATCCTCGGCATCCAGCAGACTGATGCCGGGCTCACGATCACCCTCGAGCGCGCCTATGCAGATCTCAACCAGGTGTTGGTCGGTTTCACCGTCGAGGGCCTGGGAGACGCGGCGATCTCAGACCAAGGGGATCGCGCTCCAATCGAGTGGATTGCCGAACTCCGTGATCCAACGGGCCGGACATCGGATCAGTGGGCGCCCAGTATGCTCGCCATGGGCCTCGAAGAGACCATGCTGTCAGCTGTCGTGCAGACGTGGTTGGGGACCCCCGCCCCGGTGGCCGGGACCTGGGAGCTGACCATCACCTCAGTTGGATACAACAGCGGCACGTGGTCCTCCGGCGAATGCACCGTCGGAGCCACCGACCCAGCATGCGTGAACCCGCCTGCCAACGCCATGGTCGAAGGCACCTGGCGATTCGAGTTCCAGCTGCCCGAACCCACCGGAACGGTCGTCTCGCTCGACGTGAGTGACACGGCTGGCGACGCCACCCTGCACCTCACCGAGCTTCGGGTCACGCCGAGCATGATCAGGTACCGGATCGCGCTGGATGTTGCCGGCAACCCGGTCGCGTACTGGGGATGGCCGAACCCATCGGTCTCAAACGGCAGTGCCGCATACATCACGAACTCGGCCACGCACATCCTGACCGGGGATCTGACTCAGGGGTCCGACATGGAGTACTCCACCTCCGCCGGGGCCGATGCGGCCACGGGCACCTGGGAGATCGTGATCCCCGAGCTGACGTACGGCCTGACCAACGACGAGGTGATCCACCTCAGCGGTCCGTGGACGCTCACGGTGACAGTCCCATAGAGCGTAGGCCGGCCGCTCGAAGCGCTGTACCGTAGAGGAAACACGCTGAAGGAGTGATCCGTGGCCAAGTACCTAGTTATCGGCCGTTATACCGCGGAGGGAGCGAAGGGGGTGCTCAAGGAAGGCGGCTCCGGCCGGCGCGACGCGGCCCGCCAGATCCTCGAGTCGGTGGGCGGCACGCTGGAGTCGCTGTACTGGGGTTTCGGCAAGGATGACTTCTATGCCACCGTCGAGCTGCCGAGCCACGCCGCCGCGGCTGCCGCCAGCTTGGCCATCAGCGCCTCGGGATCGGTCAACGTGCGGAGCATTCCGCTCATGACCGCCGAGGACATCGACGCCGCCACCAAGCTGTCCCCGTCCTTCCGGCGCCCAGGAGCCTAGGAGATAGACCGATGACCGAACAGTCAGCTGCAACCCTGAAGCGCACCTCCGATGCGTCCGTAGCCGTGGTTCGTCAGGCGTTTGACGCCTTCGAAAGCCGCGACCCGCAAGCGGCAGTCGAATTGATCGCTGATGACGTCGAATGGCACGAGATTGGCCGAGCCGAGCCCATCATCGGCAAGGAGGCGCTTGCCGCTCGCTATGCCTCGGCCATGCCCGGGTGGAACATCACCGGCGAGCTCCATGACATCGTGGCCAACGACGATCACGCCATCGCGCTGGTGACGGCCACCGCAAACGTGGGCGGACGAAGCCTCACGTACCGGGTCGCGGAGATCTATCACATCCGCGACGGAAAGATCGCCGCCCGCTGGGCGTTCTCGGACGACACCTCGGCGATCAACGCGTTCTTCGCCGACAGCTGACGCAGTTGGGGCAGCTGGGGCAGCTGGGGGGCAGCTGGGGCGCCACATCAAGGGCGCGCAAACGGGGGCCCGGGCTACGTCTCGGCGCAGTGCTGAGTCGGGTAGAGTCGCCTCCTCCCTACCGCATGCGAGGCAGACCGATGTCACACCATGAGCACCCCAACGCGACACTCTTCCGCGAGATGAACGCCAAGCTGAATGCGGAAGGCCCTCAGGCCATGGCTGACTACCTCGCCGATGACGTCGAGTGGCACGAGATCGGCCGAGTCGAGCCCATCCGTGGCAAGGCGGCGCTCGCCGAGCGCTGGGCAGGCATGGGTGACGCGGGCGGTTCGTTCTCGGTGGATGTCCACGACACGGTGGCCAATGACGATCACGTGATTCAGCTCGTCACCGCCACGGTGACCATGGGCGGCAAGACGTTCACCTACCGCACCGCCGAGATCTTCCACGTGCGCGACGGGAAGGTCACCGCCCGCTGGGCCTTCTCGGACGACACCGCGGCCATCAACGAGTTCTTCGCCGGCACCTAGGAGTCAGCGGCCTGGCGGCGAAGCTCCCCGAGGTACGCCGCCGCTCCCCGCCACGTGGGCCACGTCGGCTCGACCTCATAAGGTGCCGGAGGCTCGGCGAGGCGGCCATGGGGTTCGACAAGGATGGCACGAGCGCCGGCGGCCGCGGCCAACTGGCGGTCCGTCGTGAGCAGTTCGGCATCGGCGGATTCGGCGAGCGCCAGGTACGTCGCGTCGTAGGCGGTCAGCCCGTGGCGCTCCACGAGGTCGATCACGATCAGCCGGCCGAACGCATCGGTCTCGATCGTTTCGATTCCGAGCTCCTCCAATTCGCGGATCGCCTCCAGAATATCGGCGCTCGTGTAATGGTGGCGGCGAGCCAGCGAATTGATCACCTCCAACCAGAAGAACGCTGGGACGCTGGGACGGCCGCGCTTGCGCAGAAGGCGCCGGATGAGATCACGCGCCGGCTCACGGCGGACGATGGCGACGGCGATTGACGCGTCTATGACCAACCCGTTCACAACTCTCGATGCCCGTGGTCACGTTCCCATCGAATGGCAGCTGCGGAATCCAGATCGTCAGGACCTTCGGGATGCGCGATCGCCATGCGCTTCGCGAACGCCTCCAGGCGATCGAAGGCCGCTTCGCGCCGGCGGATCATTTCCTCATCGGGCTGGTCGAGGCGTGTGCCGTCCTCGTAAGGGACCAGGACGGCCATGGGTCGGTGATCCCGCTCGATCACGATTCGCTCGCCGGCCGAGGCCCGGTCGAGCCACTCCCCCATCCTCCGCCGCAGGTCCATGGCTGTGATGGTTCTCATAGCCGACCAGTATAGTCGGCTCACATAGTTGTCTCCGGGGTCGACTATGCGTCCATCCACGGGGGTGCCCGGTTAGGATGGGGTGTCAATCTGAGGAGGTACCCCGATGGCCGAGCATCCAAGCGCCACGCTGATTCGCGAGGGACTGCGCGCCCTGAATCGCGGCGACATCTATGAGATGGCCGACATGCTCGCCGAGGACGTCGAATGGCACGAGATTGGTCGCGCTGAGCCCATCCGCGGCAAGGCGGCGCTCGCCGCCCTCTATGGCGGAGCTGCCCTGCCCGACTCCGAGATCACCGCGGAACTCCATGACGTGGTGGCCAACGACGACCACGCCATTGCGCTGGTCACGGCCACGGCGCGGCGCGGCGGCCGGACCCTTACGTACCGGACCGCGGAGATATTCCATGTCCGCAACGGGAAGGTCACGGCGCGCTGGGCGTTCTCCGACGATACCGCGGCCATCAACGAGTTCTTCGCCGGCACCTAGTCACGGGGCGATTCAGGCGCGGGCGGGCAGATCCATCAGGAGGGTCGATCCGTCCGGGCCGGTCGTCTCGACCGATATGGCGCCACCACTCGGCGCCAGGAGCTCGCGGGCGATGGTCAGACCGATGCCGGCGCGGGGGCCCGCGCCGGGTTGGGTGGCAGGTTGGATGGCGCGCGCCGGATCGGATCTGTAGAAGCGCTCGAAGATGTGGGGCAGGTCCTCGGGCGGGATGCCGGGGCCCTGGTCGATGACCCGAATCTGGACCCGATCCCCCGCCTCCCCGGCGGCCGTGGCGGTGACCCGGACGCTCCTCCCGCTCGCGGTGTGTTGGGCGGCATTGGTCATCACGTTGCGCAGGGCGCGGCCCAGGTGCGCGGTGTCGGCCCAGGCCGCGAGCTCCGGCGCCACGGGCTGCACCTCGACCTTCACGCCGCGCTCGCGGTAGAGGCCATCGAGCGCGGAGGCGGCCTCGGCCAGGATGGCGGCCACCTCCACCCGCTCGGGGCGAGCCTGGAGGGGCGCGGCCTCGGCGCTGGCCAGCTCCCCGAGCTGGACGATCACGCTCCCGAGTGCCGACGCGGACGCGCGCGCAGCCTCCAGGTTGGCGAGGTTCTTGGGCACGACCCCGTCGATCATGGCCTGCAGTTGACCCTCCAGCACGGTGGCGGGGGTCGCGAGGTCGTGGGCCATGTCGGTCGCCGCCCGGCGGCGGAGCATTTCCGTCCGTTCCAGTCGGGTGGCCATGGTGTTAAACGCGCCGGCCAGCTCCTGCGACTCGCGGTCGCCGCCGCCGGTGGCACGAGCCGACAGGTCGCCGCCTTCCAACCGGGAAGCGGCTGCCGTCACGTCCCGCAGCGGCCGAGTCTGTCGCCGCGCAATCCATACCGCCAGGCCCGCGATGACGACCAGGGACACCAGCCCCGATATCACCAACGCTTGGTTGAACAGGCGCAGGAACGGTTGCTCGGGGTTCTGGGCAGCCACGATGACCGAGATCATCGCGACTTCCTGGTCGGCGACCACCACCGGAGCATCGAGGCCGCGAGTCTCCCCGGCGGGGAGCATCTGGTCACCAAAGTGCGTGATCTCGCGACCCTCCGGGCCGTACACCGTGACCGGGCCATGCATGCTCCGAGACAGGCGCAGCAGGACCGATCGGGCCTCCCGCAGCGTCCCGCCCTGGCGCAGAAGCTCACCGAGCGCGTCGGCGGTCGCGTCCACCTGGTCCTGCTGCTGGGCGGTCACCACGTCATCGAAGGACCGGATGACCACCCGGTTGACCACCGCTCCCGTGAGCAGCAGGACAACCAGGACCGCGGCAGATAGGACCAGGCCCAGACGGACGGCCAGCGGCATGCCGGTGGCGCCCGTGGGGCTACCGGTGCTCCCCGGGGTGGGCGGCAGGGCCTGCGTCATATTGCGTCTCGGCTGGCGACCAGCCGATACCCGGCCTGGGGAACCGTCTCGATCAACCACGGGTCCGCCGCATCGTCCCGCAGCTTGCGACGCAGGTTGGCAACGTGGACGTCCACGACCCGCTCGAACACGTCGTCCGGCCGCCGCGCCACAGCCTCCAGGAGCTGCTCCCGGGTCATGACGCTCCCCGGCCGACGTGCCAGAGCCAGCAGCAGCCGCGCCTCCCCCGGTGTCAGCCGCCCGGATCGGGCGGCATCGGTCCCCTCCCCCGCCAGCGTGTACCGGCGGGTGGCGGGGTCCAGGGCCAGGCGTCCGCTGGCAAGCGACAGCATCGGTTCATCGGTCAGGTCATGCCCATTCCCGCCCGATGGCGTCGCGCGCCGCAGGATGGCTGCCACCCGGGCGGTCACCTCGTGGGGGTTGAACGGCTTGCCCAGGTAGTCGTCTGCTCCCTGCCGCAGGCCGGCAATCCGATCGGCATCGGTCCGCTTGGCCGATGTGATGAGGACCGGAACCGATCCACGGTCGCGCAACTCCTCGAGAACCGTCTCGCCCTGCATCTTGGGCAGCATCAGGTCGAGGATCACCAAGTCGGGGGGTTGGGCGTCGTATGCGGCCAGGGCAGCGGCGCCGTCCCCGACGTCGGCCACCGCGTAGCCTTCGCGTTCCAGGTACAGGCGCAGCAGCGCGCGCAGCTGCGGCTCGTCCTCGACGATCAGGATCCGCGGCTTGGCCCTGGCCTGGGCCCCGTTGGGGCGGGATTGGCTATTCGCGCGCGCCATGTGTGGGGCAGATGCTATCGGTCCGCCGATTCAGGAGTTGTGAAGGCCCGCCCCAGCTCTTCGGTTGGCGGGCCACCGTGCGGCGCCGGGCTCTTGTACACCACATGTACGCATCGGCCAAAAGCGCTTGGATGCGGCCCGGATTTGGCCCGGATTTGGCTCCCGCGTGGCCAATTTGGTCACGTCGTGAACATTCCGGCCAAGATTCGGTGCTTTCGGAAGGCTTGGGCGGTTAACCGTGGCCGATACGTACGCCACGTGTACAAACGCCCGGCCGGTGACTTTCTACACTGGTGCCCAAATGGAGACTTGGCAAGCGATCAACACGGTCCGGGTCGTCCGGCGGTTCGCTGACCGGCCGCTCGCCGACGAGCATCTCGATCGCATCCTGAACGCCGGCCGCCGGACCGGCAGCAGCAAGAACGAGCAGAAGTGGGCGTTCATCTCGGTGACGGACCGCGAGGTTCTGAGCCAGCTCACCGGGGTCGGGCGTTACGCGGACCACTTGACGGGCGCAGCCGTGGCGGTGGCGCTCATCACGCCCGATGACAGTGGGCGCGGTTCACGCTCGCTCCTGTGGGACCTGGGCCGCGCGGCCCAGAGCATGGTGCTGGCGGCATGGGAGCTGGGGATCGGCAGCGCGCCGGCAACGGTGTTCGACTTCGACCTCGCTGCGCAGGTGCTCGGCCTGCCGGACGGGCAGCGGTGCCACTATCTGCTGTCGTTCGGGTATCCGGCCGACCCGTCGGTGCTCACCGCGCCCAACAAGCGAGGCGGCCGCAAGCCGCTCGACGCCGTGGTTCACCGGGAGCGCTGGTAGGCCCAGGCTCCTAGCTCGTTGGATGCCGCATGCGTCGGGTTTGTCCCACCCAGTGGACGTATCGGCCAAGAAGGACCTGAGCGCGGGCAGGAATCGGCTGTTTCGTGGCCGTCTGGTTCACGCTGCGGGACAACCGGCCAAGTAGAGGACCCTTGGGGGCGGATTCAGCTGCGAAGTTGGCCGTTATTCCCACCCGGTGGGACAAGGACCAGGTCGCGTGCGAGTTGGGCCAATTCCGTGCGGGAAAGCGAAACGCCCGGTCCGAAGACCGGGCGTTCCAGTTTGCGAGTGGGTCGGGGCCTAGGCGGCCTGGACCTTCACGGCGCGGTCACCCTTGGGGCTGGACTCAACCTCGAAGGCCACGGACTCGCCGCCAACCAGGCGATCGAAGTCCAGAGAAGCGGCGAGCTCGTTCTTGTGGAAGAAGTATTCCTTCCCGTCGGGGCCGCCGATAAACCCGAAGCCGCGCTCCGAGATGACTCTCTTGATAGTTCCGGTAGTCATTGCAAAAAACCTCTGTCTCCTCGAACCAACACTTGCCTCACACAGCCGGCTCGAGAAGGAACCAACGACTACGCGAAGTCCATCGGAGAAGCCAATGGAGACCTATAGGGTACCACTACCCATCTGAAATGGCCGATTTCCGATCCGGATTTGGGCCTTACCGATCCGGAACGGCCGCCTGAGCCCTCGCCGAAGCCGGGGCTGGCAGGGATCCGCCATTCGCGGTTCCGACCTCGCCCTTGGTCCACGGCTCGGCCCACGAATAGCGGTGGCTGGTCTGTTCAAGCGCCTTCAGGACGTCCGCGCGGGCGAGATCCAGCTGGGCGCTCATCTTTCGGGCGTGGGGCCAATCCCCTTCGGGCATCTCGAGTTCCGCGCTGACGGCAGCGCGGGCACGGCGATAGGCCTGGATGGCGTCGTTCGCGGTGCGGGTGATCTGGTTCGTGGCCTCGCGCAGCATTCGCAGCCGCTCTTCGGGCCGCTGCTCTTCGGCCAGGCGGCGATCGAGGATCTCGATCAGATCACCAATGGTCCCCGGGGCGCGCTGGAGGAGTTGGAGATCGGGCACGCGGCGGCCCAGGCGGGTGTGCGCTGGCCTTATCGGCACCGCGGGCTCCGGATCATGAAGACACTCCTTCCGCGCGGCCTCAGCGACCGGGTCTCGCCGGACCTAGAAAGGAGTGATCGGAGGAGCCGCGATGCGAATGCCCCTGACTCGGGGCTCCTAAGGATACCACCCAGGTGTAGGCGCCCGGGGACGGACCCCGGACGCCCGCTACGTGGGCGTGATCTGGTTGGTCGCCTCAGTGCTGGATGTCGATCACCAGCCGGCTGGGATCGAGCAGGGTGAAGGCCCGCAGGCAATCTCCGCTGTTGACGCCGAGGAACCAGTTGTGGGTGGCCTCGAAGTCTCCGTACTCGACGAACTGGACGATCTGCGCGTAGCCGGGCTCGAAGTTGGTCGGGCCCTGGTACGGCTGCTCGCCGGTTTCGGTGTCGTACTTGGTGGCGCCGCCCAGGGTGATTCGATACACCACGGAGCCGTTGACCTCTATCGGAAGACCGCTCGGGTTCTGAACGTACGGCGGCTGAGCGAGGTCGAGCTCCAGGTTCGGCGTTCCGCCGTCGTACTCGAACACGATCCGGTCGTACCCATCGTGGGTTCCCACCCGAATGTCCTGCGTGATCAACGGGTGGAAGTCGCTGCCGACCGCATCGAGCGTAATCGGGAGGTCGCAGGTGAACGGCGGTTCCACGCCCGTGGACGGCTCCGCGGACGGTTCGACAGATGGGGACGGCTGTGCGGAGGGCTCACCCGAAGCGGATGGATCGACCGATGCCGGCGCGGAGGCGCTGGCGCTGGGTCCAGGGCCTCCCACCAGCGGGCCTCCGGCTCCCAGCTGGAGACCGACGATGACGGCCAGGACCACCACGGCGGCCACGGCTGCAACGGTGAAGAATCGGTTCACGAATGGATTCCTCCATGGTCCGAACACGGTCCGCTGGCCGGTGTGCTCGATTTCGGTGCGCACTTCGTCGTAGACGTGGTCGGGTAGGTCCGTCTGGCCCTCGCTCAGGAAGGCATCGATGAGCCGATTGGGATCGCGGGGCGCAGTCATGCCGTTCGCTCCTGTGAGGGCACTCGGGCGTCAGCTTCCAGGCTGGCCCGCAGCGCGATGGTGGCGTGGTGGATGCGGGACTTCGCGGTCCCAAGTGGAATACCGAGTCGGTCGGCCACCTCGGGCACGGGCAGTCCCACGTAGTGGTGGAGGACCAGGACCGCACGCTGCTCAACGGTGAGGCGGCGGAAGGCCCGCTCCAGCTGGTCACGGTCGTGGACGGTGAGGATGTCATTCGCGTTCGAGGCCAGGTCCACGGGGAGCATCCGGATCGAGGACGACCACCGTCGTCGTCGTTTGGCCTCGGCATAGCAGGCATTGACCAGGATCCGATGGAGCCACGGCTCGAACCGATCCGGGTCGCGGAGCTGGCGGAGATCCCGCCAGGCGATGATCAGCGCGGCCTGGACGGCGTCCTGGGCGACATCGGTGTCACGAAGGATGCGGGTGGCAATCGCCATGCACCGGTCACCCGCGGTGCGCGCAAGTGCGTCGAAGGCCTCGCGGTCCCCCTGTTGCGCGGCATCGATGAGTGCGGCCCTGGGTGGTGACTGCATCTGTCTCTGAAGATCATCCGGGCAGGGTCAATCGTTCAATCTGGGAGCCTACGCCTACTCGCCACGGCGGACTCCAGGCCGGCTGGGGCACGTCGCGGCACTCAATCCTCGGGAAGCGGGCAGGCCTCCCGTCCTTCCTGCAGGTAGGGAGACACGCGGGCGGCCCGGCAGGGCCGCCCGCGCATCGGTTCGGTGGCTGGAATGCGAGCCGTTACTCGAAGGTCATCGACTCGAGGATGGCGTGCAGCTCAGCGAGGTCTTCGGCCGGCGTTTCGGCGTAGTAGTTCGCGTCCATCACGATCAGCTGTCCGTCGACGTCCAGGATCCACAGCTCGTCGATCTGGCCAGGGCCCTGGTGGTAGCGCGAGGGGCCGGTGCTCAGGGAGTCTCCCCCGCCCGCCCAGCTTGCGAAGGTGCGGTCGTCGCATTCGCTGAACACGGCGTCATCCCGCACGTGGAGGGTGATCGACTTCCCGGCGTACCCGTCCACCGTGATGTCCACCGGCGCCGAGGCATCGCGCGACGCCTGGGCCGTCAGGGCGGCCACGGCCTCATCGACCGTTGTCGCAGGGGTATCCGGCATCGTCGTTGACCATCGGCATGGGTCCCCATACACGTACAGCTCGCCGAAGAAAGGCCCGATCATCCCCGCACCATCCGGCGGGTCGGCGTTCTCGTTTTTGATGAGGATTCCTCCATTCGGTTGTTCGCCGTACCAGCCGGGGGCCGGGATCGTGACCGTGATCGACGGCCCGCCGGCCGGATGCGCGAGGACGAACGGGCCCAAAGGGAGGCTGCCGTCAGGCGGGGCCGACGGCGTGATCGACGGCGTGGCCGTCGGCTCCGGGGTCTCGGTCGGCTCACCGCCCGGCGCGGGCGAGCCCGGCAGCAGGTTGAAGGCGATGACCGCGATCACCACCACGGCGGCGGCCACCAGGCCGACGCGGACGAAGTTGCTGTTCATGAATCTATCCCTCCACGCCGACCAAGCCGATCGGCGCTGTGGGGTCGCGTCGAGCTCGTCCAGCACCGCCCCCAGGACGCGATCCGCGTCCTCGTGCCGGTCTTCGTTCAGCCACGACCGAACGATGCGGGTGACGTCGCGGTCGGTGCTCATTGAGCGGCCTCCCGTGACGTTGGGCGAGCGTCGGCGTCAAGCGCCGTGCGCATCGCACGCATCGCGTAATGCAATCGAGAGGAAACCGTCCCGACGGGGACGCCGAGCACGTCGGCGACCTGGTCGAGCGGCAGGTCCAGGTAGTGGTGCAAGACCACCACCGATCGATGTTTCAGGGAGAGACGCCGGAAGCCGCGCTCCAGCTGGTCGCGATCGACGACCGATCTGAAGCCGTCCGCCGCCATCGGTTCGTCAACCGTAAGGAGGCGGATGTTCGGCGCCCAACGGCGGGTTCGGCGGCCCTCGGCGTAGCAGGCGCGCACGAGAAGCCGATACGACCAGGCCTCGAAGCGGGCCGGGTCGCGGAGCTGGGGAAGGTCCTGCCAGATGCTCAGCAGCGCCTGCTGCGTCGCGTCCTCGGCCAGGTCGACGTCGCTCAGGATCCTGTGCGACGTCGCCAGGAACCGATCTGAAATCGTGGCGGCCAGATCGGCGAATGCCTCCTGGTCTCCACCCTGCGCCCGTATCACGAGATCGGTATCCATGCCCTCTTCCGCCAATGGCGTCAGTTCAGTCCCGACGCTACACACGGTATGGGGCCGGGCGACGGAGAAATCTTCAAACGGGCGAGAAAAGGCCAGCCGCCGGACTGACCGGCGGCTGGCATCGGTACGGGTGTGGTGTTACTCGATCTGGATCGAGTCGAGAATGGCCTCGAGCTCGGCTACTCGAGAATCCGGGACGCCCGGGCCGTGCAGGGTGGTGATGACCAGCCTGGTCCCGTTGACGTCGAGGATCCAGACCGTAAAGACATCGTCGCCGCCAGGCGCAGACTGGACGTCCGTCCCCTGGTTCACCTGCCACAGCACCGGTTCGTCGGCAGCGCACGTGCCGAACGTGTCCGGAGGAACGTAGTCCAGCTGCAGGCCGTCGAACCCGGCCACGTTCACGTCGGTTGGAGCCGAGAAGGTCAGCCCCGGAACGGTGCCGAGTGCCGCTGCGAGGTCTTCCACGGTTGGCCCCACTGCCGGATCGCGGAAGAGGAGCTGCGGGTCGCACGGATCCTCGTACAGGTTGTCGACGCTCATGACAGCCAGCGTGGCCTTGATGTCTTCCGTCGACCAGACCACCCAGTCGGGAGGAAACTTCTCCCACCCGGAGGGCACGGTGAAGGTCACACGGACCGGCGGAACGTGGGTAAAGACGTACGACCCCGGTGTGAGCGGGGATACGTCGAGGCCGGAGAAGTCCACGGCCGCCGCCGGGTCGGGTGTCGTGGTCGGGGCTGTGCTGGGTTCGACGCTCGGGAAGCGCGAAGACGCCGGCGGGCCGCCGACGTTGTTCCCGCCCAGGAAGAGTGCTCCGCCGATGATCACCGCGCCGATGATCACCGCGGCCACCAGGCCCCATCGGGCCGGGGTATCCATGCTGCGGTTCATGTACAGGTCCCTCATCAGTCCGGAGACCGGACCAATCTGCTTCGTAGTCGGGAGCTGGGCGCGGACGGCGTTGCGGACGACATCGGGCAAGGGGGTCAGGCCCTCGTACTCGTCGAGGTAGCCCTTGAGCTGCCCGATGAACTCTTCGTCGCGTGTCATGCCGGCCCTCGCCTGGCTGGAGCCCGCGCATCGGCCTCGAGGGCCTCGCGCAGGTGCTGGAGTGCGTAGTGGAGGCGGGAGCGCGCCGTTCCGACGGGCGTCCCCATCGTCTCGGCCGCTTCCGCGGGTGTCTGGCCCAGGTAGTGCACCAGGACGACCACCGTCCGGTGCTCAACGCTGAGCCGCCGGAACGCATGGTTGAGCTGGTCCTGGGTGGCGATCTGTGAGGCGACGTCGGACACCATCGGCTGGTCGTGGAGCAGCAGTCGGAGGTTGCCGCGATGACGTCGTTCGCGGCGCGCTTCGACGAAGCACGCGTTCACGATGAGCCGGTAGGTCCAGGCCTCGAAGCGGTCGGGATCCCTCAATCGTGGCAGGTTGCGCCACGCATCGAGCAATGCCTCCTGCGTCGCGTCCTGCGCCAGGGTCGTGTCACGCAGGATCCTGCATGCCACGGAGTGCAGACGGTCCCCGATGCGGTCGATCAACGTGTCGAACGCCTCTTCGTCGCCGTGCATCGCCTGCTCGACGAGCCTCCGCTCCATCCCTCAGCCTCTAGCGTTGGTCGCTGAATGCGGCCAATCGACGAGTATGACTCTGCGTCCGGCGCCAGCGTTCAACGGAGTGATGGCGTAGGGGATCTTGACGCGATCTTCACTGCCGGCCGCGAGAGTCCGGGCTGCCAGGGAGGGCACCAACACAAAGGCACTCCCCAACGAGGTAGCACGGAACGATGTCTCAGCCATTCAAGCTCCTGGGCGGCGCGGCCGCCCTGATCACCGCCGCCCTGGTGGGCGGCACCCTCATCGGTTCTGTCCTTGCTGCGCCGGGCTCCACCGCCAGCGACGACCGGCTGCTGGCGGTCGGCGAGGACCCGTCCGGCGAAAAAGGCGAGTACTGCCAGGTCTTCCTCGACACCTTCGCCGAGGAGCTGGGTGTGGGGACCGATGAGCTGGCACCGGCCGCCAAGGCCGCATCGATCGCCGCCATCAACCAGGCTGTCGAGAATGGCGACCTGACCGAGGAGCAGGGCGCCGCGGCCATCGAGCGGATCAACAATTGGGACGGCACCGGGTGCGCGTTCATCGGCTTCCACTTGCGGCACGGGGCGCATCACGGCGCCCGGGTCGAGTTCATGTCCGGGCTGTTCGAGTCCGCGGCCAAGTCCCTTGGCATGGAGGTCAGCGAGCTCCGCGAGGCGCTCGCGGATTCGACTCTCGAGGAGGTCGCCGAGGCCCAGGGTGTCGACTACGCCGATGTCGTCGCGGCAGCCCTGGCATCGGCCAAGGCAGATCTCGACGCAGCGGTCGAAGCCGGCACCATCACGCAGGACAAGGCCGATGCGATCTACGCGCGGCTGGAGACCTGGCTGAACGAGGGGGGCATCGGGAATTGGGGCGAGCGTGACGGCCGCCCGGGACCGGGCCGCCCGGGACCGGGTCGCCCGTTCTTCGGCCCGCCAAGCTCAACCGATGGCTCAACCGATGGCTCCGCGGAGGGAACTTCCGCCTAGGCTCGAGCCGTCTTATTGCCTGAGGGCCGCCCTGGCTGTGGGGCGGCCCTTTTGGTAATCGACCAGGGAGGCGCCTGGCGCCGAAGGTGGCTGTATCACAGCTCTTCGTGCTATCGCGCCACACGATGTCACGAAAGCTTGTGACACGTAGCTAGCCACTCCGCAGAGGAGCCCGGGTCGATCCGACGGGGTCAAGCCACCGGGTCGAGCCACCGGGTCGAGCCGCCGGGGTCGAGCCGGGTACTTCTGGGTGACTCGTGTGGGGGATTCTGACGCAGTCCGGTGCGGCCGTACGATCGGGCCATGGCTGCGGTAACCCGTCCCCACGCGGCGCTGGCCGGGCTCGCCTTCGGCGAGACGCTGGCCGATCCAACCGGTATCCGCCGGCTGCTCCGCCACTACCTGGCGCGACCGGTGACGGCGATGTTCGTGGCCGCCCCGCTGGTGAGCGCCGTCCTGGGCCTGGGAAACTCACCGCTCCTCCTCACACTGAGCGGCCTGGCGGCCCTCCACCTCGCCACCGACCTGCTCCTGGAGCGGGCTGGTCATCCCGTCTCACCAGACCGACTCCTCCAGCTGAGCCTGATCACCTGGCCGGCGGGATTCGCCGTCATGGGCGCGGCGGGCTGGACCCCGTTGACAGGCGAATTCCACGGCGAGCTCATCGTACTGGTCGGCGTGGTGGTGGCCGGCTTCGTGGGCATCGTCACCCAGCCTGTCACCGCGGTGTTGTGGGGAGTGGCCGCCCTGGCGGCGCTGGGCCTGGGAGCCTCGCTTGAGGGACCGGTGACCGGCGAGACGATGATCGCGGCGGCGTCCATCGCGGTCGGCACGTTCTTCGGCTCCGTGCTGGGCGCGATCCTCGAAGGGTTCCTCGACCGTCGTCGCCACCTGCTCCAGGAGATGACGCGGATTTCGTCAGGCGGCGATCCGTTCGTGATCGCGTCGTCGTTCATCGACGCCCTCACGCGCTGGACGGCCATCCGCACCGCCTCGCTGACGTGGTTCACCGAGGACGGACGCTCGGTCCTGCTCGCGATCCGGGGTGAGAATCTGCCGCCGGCACTGACCCAGGGCAACACGCTCCCCGAGCAGCGCAACGAGTACATGCGCCGGATGGCGGCCAACGGCCCGTGGATCACGGGATGGGCGGTCAGCGACGACGACGAAGCCTACTCCCGCGCCGTTGCCGCAGCGGGCATCAGCACCACGGCCTACCTCCCGATGGTGCACGAGGGCCGCCTGCTGGGCGTGCTCGGCGTGGCCCAGGGCGAGGCAACCGGCGGCCGGGCCACCATTTCCGAGGAGTTCCCGATCCTGGTCGAGGTGGCGGAGCACGCCACGACGGCCCTGGGGCCGCGACTGGCCGATTCGGAAGCGCGCGCCACCGCCTCGGAGATGCTCGACACCGTCCTGGAGCGGCGCCTGTACTGGCCGGTCTTCCAGCCCATTCGCGACCTGTCCTCCGGTGAGATCGTGGGCTACGAGGGGCTCAGCCGCTTCGACGCCCCGGTGTCGACCGGGCATCTGTTCCACCAGGCCGTGATCATGAACCGGCTCCACGACCTGGAGGTCGCCACCCTGAAGGCAACGATCGACGCCTCGCAGTCCCTGCCGTCCGACTGCTGGCTAAGTGTCAACAGCTCCCCCCACCTGCTGACCGATACCGAAACCCTGGCCGCGATCCTGGGCTCGACCAAGCGCCCAGTGGTGATCGAGCTGTCCGAGCACGAGCTGGTCACCGACTACGAATCGATCGCCTCGGCGCTGGAACGTCTTGGTCCGTCCTACAGCCTGGCGGTCGACGACGCGGGGGCAGGATTCGCGAGCCTGCGCCACATCCTCGAGGCGCGCCCTGCCTATGTGAAGCTGGACCTGGCGCTGGTCCAGGGGCTGGCGGAAGACGCCACCCGTCGCGCGTTGGTGGCAGCGATGGTCCACTTCGCGGCCGAAGCGGGCTTTACGCTCATCGCGGAGGGCGTGGAATCGAAGGCCGATCTCAGGGCGTTGCGGGTCCTCCGCGTGCACATGGGCCAGGGTTTCCTGCTCGGGAAGCCGGAACGGATCCGGGAAGTGGGCTTCCGCCCGACCCTGAGTGCGGCGGAGCGGCGGACCGCGACGGGGCAGCCAATGAGGACGGGCCCGCAAGGGTAGACCCAGCCCGACGCGGGGCGCACCATGCGTCCGACCATGGAGCGCCCCCTGTCTTCCAGAGCGCTGACGCTGATCTGGCTGGCGGGGTTGGGGCTCAGCGTCGCGGCCAGCAGCCTCAGCGCGGCCAACGGGCGGCCGCCCGGGGTGTTCCTGCCGGTTGGAATCAGCAGCGCTGTATACGTCACGTCCGGGTACGCCATGGCCCGCCGGCGCCCCGCGAACCGGATCGGGTACCTGCTCGGCGCGATCGGGTTGTTCCAGGCCGCGCAGGTGGCCCTTCGACACCTGATCCCGGTGACCGAGGTCGCCAACGTGGCACTGGGCCCGGTCGGACCGGTGATCCTGGCCTATGTCTTGCTCGCCTACCCGTCCGGCGTGTTGGCGGGACGGATCGAGCGCTGGGCTGTAGGAGGCATCGCCCTCACCTTCGCCTTGCTCGCGGTTGCCACGGTGTTCACCGTTGAGCCGGTCGCGCACGGGACCAGCCGCTGCCCGCCCTGTGTTCCGAATCCGCTGCGGATCACCGACCTCGGGGTGTTTCCATTCATCGACGACCTGAACTCGGTGGCGGTCGTGGCGTCGGGCCTCATCGTCTCGGTCCTGTGCTTCCGCCGCTGGTGGTTGGCGCGAGAGGCTGCTCGCCGGGTGTTGGCCCCGGTCCTGTTCGGCGGAATCGTCACCGGGTTGGGCTTCGCGGTCATCGGAATCGTTTCCGCCGTCGGGCTCGATTTCTCCCTTGGG
This sequence comes from Chloroflexota bacterium, assembly GCA_038040195.1. Classification (NCBI taxonomy): domain Bacteria; kingdom Bacillati; phylum Chloroflexota; species Chloroflexota bacterium. The sequence continues at coordinate 86,912 of JBBPIR010000001.1, forward strand.
GCCCAGGTCCTCCTGCTACTCCAGATCCTGATCCCGATCGCCCTGGCCGTGACCTTCGTGTACGTGTACGCGGCTCGCGGCGCAGTGTCGGGAGCGGTGGTCCAGCTGGGAGCGAGTCCCCGGACCGAGGCGCTGGAGGACGCCCTGCGCCATGCCCTGGGGGATCCGGAGCTGATCGTCGCGCGCTGGTCAGCTGCGGCCGGGGCGTACCTGGATCGGGAGGGGCAGCGGGTGGACCTGGACCGGCTGGACGTGGCGCGCGCGGCGCTCCGCCTGGAACGCGAGGGTCAGCCATTGGCGACCGTTGTCCATGACGCGACTCTGAACGTGGATGCCGAGCTGGTGGCGACCGTCGCGGACGCGGTCCGCTTCTCGGTGGAGTCGACTGAGCTCCGCGACCAACTGCGGGCCCGTGGCGGGGACGTCGCCAATCTTCCGCGGGGCGAGGTGACGTTCCTGTTCGGCGACCTCGAAGGCTCGACCGAGATGCTGTCCGCGCTGGGCGATGCCTACATCGACGTCCTGGCCGAGCTGCGACGGATCGTGCGCGAGGTGACCGACCGATTCGGCGGCCGCGTGGTTGACGCGCGAGCCGACGAGTGCTTCCTCGCCTTCGCCGATCCGAGCCAAGCCATGGTCGCGGCAGGCGAGATCCAGCGTCGGCTAGGGGATGCGATCTGGCCTGCCGGGGCGGCACCGCGCATGCGGATTGGGCTTCACTGCGGGACGCCTGATCTCACGGCGGACGGATACGTGGGCATCGACGTTCATCGGGCCGCGCGGGTGATGGCCACCGCCCAGGGTGGCCAGATCGTGGCATCGGCCACGGTGGCGACCGCGGTGGGCGAGCGCGTCCCGCAGGGCGTGAACCTGGTGCCCCTTGGCTACGTCAGCCTGAAGGGGATTTCCGAACCGGAGTTCTTGTACCGGGTGGTGTCGGCGCCAGACTGATACCGGCGCCAGACTGATACCGGCGCCAGACTGATACCGCCGCCAGAGCCCAGACCTCACATCGGTCATCATTCCGCCGTTATGACTGGTGGAATGGTGACCTCGCGTGTCGACTGGCTGATCTTCCTGGCCCTGGGCCTGATGTGGGGCAGCAGCTACCTATTCATCAAGATCGGCGTCGAAACGCTCACGCCGTTCACGCTGATCGCGCTTCGGCTCGGGATCGGACTGATGGTGCTGGCTGCAGTCGTGGCGGTGGCTCGCGAGCCACTCCCCCGCAGCCCGCGGATGTATGGCCACCTGGTCGTCATGTCCATCGTCAGCGTTGCGCTGCCGTTCTTCCTGATCACGTTCGCCGAACAAACGACCGACTCGGCGCTGGCGGCCATTTTCGGTGCGTCAGTCCCGCTGTTCGTCATCGTCATTGCCGCGATCTTCCTGCGCGACGAACCGATCACGGTCAACCGGCTGGCCGGCCTGGCCATCGGCTTTGCCGGGGTGCTCATCCTCGTCAGCCCAGGCCTCGGCGCCGCCATGTCCGGCTCGAACCCGCTGGGCGAGATCGCGCTCATCGGTTCGTCCATCTCGTATGCCGTGGGGGCGGTGTACGCCCGGCGGAACGTCCGCGAGCTGCGACCGATGATCGCGGCTGTCTTCCAGGTGGGTTTCGCGTTCGTCATCACCTCGGTGCTGGCGTTGGTGCTCGAGCGGCCTTTTGCGACCGTCGTCCGCCCCGACACCGTGATCTCGGTCCTGTGGCTGGGGATCCTCGGCTCGGGCCTGGCCTACCTCGCCTTCTTCCGCCTGCTGGGTCGGTGGGGCGCCACGCGCACGTCGCTGGTCGCCTATCTCTTGCCGGTGGTCGGCATCGCGCTGGGCGTCCTGGTGTTGAGCGAGCAGATGGATGCCCGGATCCTGCTCGGGACGGCGCTCGTGATCGGCGGTGTGGCGCTCGTCAACAGCCGATTCGGGCAGCGGCGCCTGTTCGGTCGTGCGGACGCGGAGCCCGCGGCTGGGCCGAGGCCCTAATCGTTCGGGACTGGGACCGCCTTCGACGGCTGGTGCTGGCGCAGGTGGAAGGCCAGGTCCAGGGCGGTTTTCCCAACGATCAGCACCAGCAGCGACCCGACCGGCGTGCCCAGGAAGATGCTGACGAACGCGCCCAACAGGATGGTGAGGTGCATGATCACCAGCCGTCCGTAGGGCTGGGTCATGACCTGGGCTGGAGACAGCGTTCGGTATTCGCCCCGGCCAAGGTAGTTCGTCCAGAACGAGACGCCATGGCTGATGGACAGACCGATGGCGCCCAGAGCCAAGACCCCGAGATCGATATTGGGTCCGGTCAACGGAGCCGGAATCGTTCCATTGGGTCCGAGGGACGGGTCGCTGGCGATCGCCGGGATCAAGGTGAAGACGAACACGCCATGGACAACCCAGAACAGGCCGTAGTGCATGGCGAAGAACCCCGCCACAGCGACGCGGCCCCTCGAGTTGAACGAACTCATGGGTCGGCCGTTCAGGGTCCAGCGAAGGGACGAGGGCGCCGTGCCCTCGGCGCGCAAGATCTTCAGGATGTTGATGACGCCCACTACCCCGTTCTCGACCCAGTACAGGGCCAGGATGAGCAGCAGGTCCCAGCCGAGCCACAGGACGCCGGCCAGGGGGACGAGGTTGAAGAGCACGAGCAGGGCGGCGGCCGTGGCCGACGAATTGACCCGATAGGCGTCGAACGCCCGTTGCAGCAGGCTCCGCGCAGGCATCGGCTGGGTGCTGGTCACGGTGTCACAGCCATTCGTGCTATCGCGCTACACGATGTCACGAAGGACTGTGACGCGATGGGCAAGGTGGGGCTGAGGCCGGCTGCAAGGAGGGGCTGAGGCCGGCTGCAAGGTGGGGCTGAGGCCGGCTGAAGCCGGGATTCCCGAGCCGCCTGGTCAGCCGCCACCCCAGGCCGGAGGCCGCGGACGCATCGAATCGGCGCCGTTCCAGGCGTCCCATTCCTCGACCACCAGGCCGTCGGCGTCGAACTGCAGAAGCGAGATGCCGGCCAGGGTCACCGGCTCGTCGTTCTCGATCTGGGTTGCCCACCACGGGACCGCCGCCCGGTTGCCGTCGACCACCGGATCGCCGAACCAGGCGGTGACCGTGTGCTCGGACGCGAACGACTGGGTCACATACTCCCGCGCGCCGTCCAGGCCTCGGTACGGCTCGCGGAACGGCTCGGCCCAGTACTCGCAATTCGGGGCGTAGAGGGTCAGCACCGCCTCAACGTCCCGTTCCTCCCACCCCCGCTGCCAGGTCTGAGCCCACCGTTGGGCCGCCGCTCGGATATCGTTCAACGGGCGACCTTTGGCATGGGTCCCTAACCGCCGATCTGCGACATATTACGGGGAGGTGGCCGGAACCCAGGGTCCCCGATGTGGTGCTTCAACTCCTTGTTCCAGGCCGCCTCGCGGACGAGCTCCTCCAGGGCGGCGTCTGACGCTCCGGCGCGCATAGGTCCGCGCAGATCGGTCTCGTCGATACTGAACAGGCAGGTTCTCAATGTCCCCTCGGCGGTCAGCCGCAGCCGATCGCATGCGTCGCAGAACGGCTCACTGACCGGGTTGATGAAGCCGATCTCGCCCACCCCGTCCGCAAACCGATACACCCGGCTGGTCTGGGCCGGGTCGGCCATGGGCACCCGCTCCAGCGGAAGCCAATCCGACGGGACCGATGCCTCCAGGGCTGCCTTCAGCTCGGCTCCGGTCAGGACCGAGTCGGGCGACCAGCGGCCGCCCCCGTCCAGGGGCATGAACTCGATGAAGCGGACCACGTAGCCGCGCGTGCGGGCCAGCTCTGCGAAGGCCCGGACCTCGCGGTCGGTGGTGTCACGGAGGGCGACGGCGTTGATCTTGATCGGTCGGAGCTGGGGGTAGGCCTCCGCCGCACGAAGACCGGCAAGGACCTGCGCGAGCGCGTCGCGGCGCGTGATGTCGCGGAAGGTCTCGGCCACCAGCGAGTCGACGCTGACGTTGAGCCGCTGGAGGCCTGCCTCGGCCAGGGCGGCGACGTGGCGCTCGAGCAGGAACCCGTTGGTGGTGAGTGACAGGTCAGTCAGGCCGTGGGGTTCCATGGCCGCCAGGCGACGCACGATGTCGGGCAGCTCACGCCGGACGAGTGGCTCCCCGCCGGTGAGCCGCACGTTGGTTATCCCGAGCCGGACGAGGAGGCCCACCAGGCGCTCGATCTCGCCGGGGGTGAGCAGCTCCCCGTGGGGCAGGAACGTCATGTCCTCCGAGGGCATGCAGTACAGGCAGCGGAACTGGCAGGCATCGGTGACTGACACGCGCAGCGCGCGCAGCGTCCGCCCGAAGCCGTCGACCAGCGGCCCCTCCCCGTGGGCAGGGGCCGTGGCGGGCGTGGGACCGATGCCGTTTCCGTGGGTTGCGCCTGGCAGCCCCGTGATCTGGGTCAGAACCTGCGCCATGGGTACAGCCTGCCAGACCGTTGTTACGCTTGCACGACGTGGTGCTCAGGTAGGCTTCGCGTCATGACGAAGGTCGGCTACGCGGCCATGCTCGAGCAGTTCCATCCGACCGAGCTGTTGGGATGGTGCGAGCAGGCGGAGGCGGCCGGGTTTTCGGCCGGCTTCATGGTCAGCGAGCACTTCCACCCGTGGACCCCGCAGCAGGGCCAGGCCGCCTTCGCGTGGGCCTTCATGGGGGCGCTGGGGCAGCGGACGTCGCTGCCGTTCGGGACGGCGGTCACGACGCCGGGGTTCCGCTACCACCCCGCGGTGATCGCGCACGCCGCCGCCACGATGGGAACCATGTACCCCGGACGCTTCTGGCTGGGGCTTGGGGCCGGGGAGGCGCTCAACGAGCACGTCATCGGCGGCGAGTGGCCGGAGATCGGCGTCCGGAGCAGCATGTTGTTCGAGGCCATCGAGGTCATCTCCAAGTTGTTCTCCGGGGAGGTGGTCAAGCACGACGGGGAGTACTTCACGCTGGAATCGGCGCGGCTCTACACCCGACCCGAAAAGCCGGTACCGATCTACGTGGCCACCGCCGGGCCCTACAACGCCAAGCGAACCGGCCGATGGGCGGACGGGATGATCACGGTGGGAGCGGCGGACGAAAAGCTCGAGATGCTGTGGGCCAAGTTCGCCGAGGGCGCCACGGGGGCGGGCAAGGACCCGGACACCATGCCCAAGCTGCTCCAGATTCACGTGTCGTGGGCCGATACCCAGGCCGAGGCAGAGGCCCAGGCCATTCGCGAGTGGCCGAACGGCGGGATGCCATTCGCCAAGCAGGACATCCGCAACCCGGAGGACTTCGCGAACATGGCGAAGCTGGTCCGCCTGGAGGACTACGCCAACCGGATGCTCATCAGCGCCGACCTGGACGAGCACGCCGCCGCGTTGCAGCGCTTCGTGGAGATGGGGTTCTGGGAGGTCCACGTCCACAACGTCGGCCGCAACCAGGCGGAGTTCATCCGCGCCTATGGGGAGCGGGTCCTGCCCCAGCTCAAGCTCGGCTGACACTGGGGTTCGGCTGACACTGGGGTTCGGCTGACGAAGGCGAGGCGTGCGCGGCTGAGCGCGGCTGAGCGCGGCTGAGCGCGGTATCACAGTCATTCGTGCTATCGCGGTATCGTGCTGCACGATGTCACGAATGCTTGTGAGCATTCACTATGGTCGGCCGTGTGCTGGCTGAGCCGATGACTGAACCGACCTTCCTGCCCACCCCGGACGGCCGGGCGCTGGACGTCTACCTCGCGGGACCGCTTGACGGGATCCCGCTCCTCTTCCACTTCGGCACGCCCTCATCCGGGCTGCCGTTCGACCCAGCGGTGGAGACCTTCGCGACACGCGGACTGCGGCATGTGAGCTTCAGTCGAGCCGGGTACGGCTCGTCGACCCGTCGACCGGGACGCTCGGTAGCCGATGTGGTCGACGACGTCGGGAGCGTGCTGGACCATATCGGTGCCGAGTCGGTCTACGTCATCGGCTGGTCGGGCGGCGGGCCGCATGCCCTGGCCACTGCGGCGCTCATGCCGGAGCGGGTCAGGGGGGTGGCCCTCATCGGTGGGGTTGCCCCGTATCCGGCCGAGGGTCTGGATTGGACCGCCGGCATGGGCGAGGAGAACATCGAGGAGTTCGGAGCCGCGCTGGAGGGACCAGAGGCGCTGATCGGGTTCAAGGAGCGGGCCTTGCCGGAGCTGGTCAAGGTCACCGGCCCGCAGGTCGCCGATGCCTTCGGGGACCTGATCGATGACGTGGACCGCGGGTCCTTGACTGGCGAATTTGCGGAGTGGATTGCCGCGTGCATGCGGGACGCGCTGCGCGAGGGGTACTGGGGCTGGTTCGACGACGACATGGCGTTCATCAAGCCGTGGGGCTTCGACCTGGATTCCCTTCGCGTGCCAGTCCACGTCTGGCAGGGGGGCCACGACCGGATGGTGCCCTTCGCCCACGGGGAGTGGCTGGCGGCGCACATTCCCACCGCCCGGCCTCACCTGCTCCCCGAGCATGGCCATCTCAGCCTGGCCGTGGACTCCCTCCCTCTAATAGTCGACGAGCTGCTGGCCGACTGAGCTACTCGACCGATACCCAGACGGTGGCGATCCCCTGCCCAACGCCGATGCACATGGTCGCCAGCCCGTAGCGGGCCCCGCGACGGCGCATCTCGTGGGCCAGCGTCGCCACCAGGCGAGCGCCGGAGGCGCCCAGCGGATGACCGATGGCAATGGCCCCCCCATTGACGTTAACCTTCTCCGCATCCAGTCCCAGCTCCCGCATGCACGGCAGCGATTGCGCGGCGAAGGCCTCGTTCAGCTCAACGAGGTCAAGGTCGCTCACCGACAGGCCGGCACGCGACAGGGCGAGGCGGGACGCCGGGACGGGGCCCAGGCCCATGGTTGCCGGATCCACGCCGGCCACGGCGGACGACCGCATCCGGATCATGGGACGCAGGCCTGCCTCCCGCGCGCGGGCCTCGGACATGACCACCACCGCCGCCGCCCCGTCGTTGATCCCGCTGCTGTTCCCCGCGGTCACCGAACCCGACTCGTCCTTCCGGAACGCCGGCTTCAGGCCGGCCAGCTGCTCCAGGGTCGTTTCGGGTCGCGGGTGCTCATCACGGTCCACTACCACCGTCTCGCCCCGCTTCGGCCCCGGCACCGATATCGGTATGACCTCGTCCGCAAACCGACCGGCCTCCAACGCGGCCGCCCACCGCTGGTGCGATGTCAGGGCGAATCGGTCCTGGTCCTCGCGCGAGACGCCCACCCGCTCGACCACGTTTTCGGCGGTCTCCCCCATGGAGTACGGGTAGTGGACATCGGCCAGGCGTGGGTTTGTGAAGCGCCAGCCCAGGGTCGTGTCGTAGATCGTCTGCTCGCCACGCGGGAACGCGGCGGAGGGCTTGGCCATGACCATGGGGGCGCGGGTCATGGACTCGGAACCGCCCGCGACGAAGACCGCGCCGTCGCCCGCGGTGATGGCATGTGCCGCCGCCACGATCGCCTGCATCCCCGATCCACACAGCCGATTGACCGTCTGCCCGGGGACCGATATCGGCAGCCCCGCCAACAGGACGGCCATCCGGCCCACGTTGCGGTTGTCCTCGCCGGCCTGGTTGGCGGCCCCGATGATCACGTCGTCGATGGACTCCGGATCCAGGCCGGCTCGCTCAACCACCGCACGGATGACGTGCGCGGCCATGTCATCGGGGCGAGCGTTGGCCAGCGCTCCGCCGTAGCGGCCGAAGGGGGTCCGCAGCCCGTCGACGACGACCGCTGTCCGCGCCGGATCGGCATTCACCGCGACAGTATGCCCGCAGCCAGGCGAGTGCCAGGGGCTAGCATCGGGCCATGGTGATGGCCAGCTGATGGCGGACCGATCCTGGCCGCTGCCGATCCCCGGAATCCGGCGGGCATGGTGGCTGCGCGAGGCGCTGACCACCGAGGCGGCCGCGGGTCGGGTCGCGCCCGCTCCCCCGCTGGTGGGTGTGGCGAGCGCGGAGGTCGCGATCATCGGCGGCGGGTACACCGGGATGTGGACCGCCTACTTCCTGACCGAGCGGGCACCCGGGGTGCGGATCGTGCTGCTGGAACAGGACATCTGCGGGGGAGGGCCGTCGGGACGGAACGGAGGCTTCGTCCACGGCTGGTGGGTGCAGCTCCCCTATCTCGTGAAGCGGTACGGCACCAAGGCCGCGATCGAGATCGCGGATGCCGCCGACGAGGTGGTGGACGGGATCGGGGCGTGGTGCGCGCAGCACGGCGTGGACGCCTGGTACCGCAAGGCTGGCTCACTGGAGGCCAACGCGTTTCCGGCGGTCGACAGCGGCTTCGAGGCCACCGCCGCCAGGTTGGAGCGACTGGGCGCCGGCGGCCAGCTGGCCGCCTGGGATGCGGCGGCGGTCCAGCAGGTGTGCGCCTCCCCCGCGTTCCGCGACGGCCTATGGATGCCGAGCGCGGCCTCCATCCAACCCGCCCGCCTGGCCCGCGGCCTGCGCCGCGTGTTGCTGGAGCGTGGCGTGACGATCCACGAGAACACCCGGGTCCGACGGTTGGACGCGCACGCCGGCACCGGCGCGCCCGGGCAGCCCGGCGTGCGGATATGGACCGATAACGGATCGGTAATCGCCCACCAGGCAATCTTGGCCGTCAATGCCTGGGCCGCCGGCTGGCCCGGACATCGACTCCGACTGCTGGCCTGGGGCAGCTACATGGTTGTGACCGAGCCCATCCCCGACCGGCTGGAGGCGCTGGGCTGGACCGGCGGGGAGCTGCTCAGCGACACCCGCTTCACCATCAGCTACTTCCGCACTACGGACGACGGGCGGATCGCCTTCGGTGCGGGGGTGGGCGCGGCCGGCTTCGACGGCCGCATCGGTCAGACCTTCACCCACGACCGGCAGGCCATCGCCCGGGTGGTGGCCAACTTCGACCACCTGTTCCCGATGCTGCGCGACGTCCGGTTCGAGGACGCCTGGGGGGGACCGATCGACATCACGGCCGACCGCTTCCCGGTGATCGGGTCGCGGGACGGGGGCCGCGTCCACTATGCGTACGGGTTCTCCGGCAACGGGGCTGGGCCGGCGCGCCTGGCCGGTCGCGTCCTGGCTGCCCTGGTTGACGATCCCTACGACCCGCTGGCTCGGCTGGCGATGGTCGGCCGCGGGCAGCGGATCCTTCCGCCCGAGCCATTTCGCTACATCGGGGCGCGGCTCATCCGCGAGGCCCTTATTCGGCGCGACGACGCCCTGGACGCCGGCCGTCGGCCGGGCCTCTTCATTCGTGCCCTGGCCCGCGTTCCGAGCTTGCTCGGCTATCGGTTCGAGCATTAGGCCGGCGGAGGAGGTGGTCGTTCGAGCGACCCCCGCCGTATCACAGGCGTTCGTGCTATCGCGCTGCACGATGTCACGAAGGAGTGTGATACGCGGCCATCGGCGCGCGGATGTGTCGGGCATCAGTTGGCCACGTCGGCCACTCACCGGAAATCCGTTGACCCGCCGAACGGCCCCGGCGTAGCATCTCCGCCACGACCGGGGATCCCTGGCCGAAGAGGAGGTTGGTTGTGCTCGCCCGTACCCGCCGCCTGCGCGTTGCGCTGGCCACATTCGCCACCACCGCGTTGGTCCTCGCCTCGTGCCAGGGAGCGGAGCCCCAGGAGCTGCTCGTCCTCGAATGGTCTGGCTACGAGGCACCCGACTTCTGGACCGACTTCCAGACCGCGAATCCGGAGGTAGCCCTGGACTGGGAATACGGCGCCACGGACGCCGACATCCTGGCCCTGATGCAGGCCGGCAGCCAGGCTGACATCTTCCATTTCTATACCGGCTGGCAGCAGTTCTACGTCGACGAGGGCCTGGTCCGAGAGATCGACACCAGCAAGCTGACCAACTGGGATGCAATCCCCGCCGACATGCAGGCCCTGGGCCAGATCGACGGCAAGCAGTACTACATCCCATGGGACTGGGGCTTCACCTCCATCCTCTACAACACCGAGCAGGTTCCCGAGGTCACCAGCTGGGACGCGCTGTTCAACGAGGACTACGCCGGTCACATCTCGATGTGGGACGACGGTCCGGGAGCGGTGACGGTCTCGTCGTACATCCACGACTACGATGAGACGGCCATCACCCAAGCGCAGCTGGCCGCCATCGAACAGGAGTGGAAGGACCAGAAGCCGCTCAACCTCCACTACTGGTCCGGGGAGCCGGATTTCTGTCCCGAGGTCGTCAGCGGGGAGATCTGGGTCGCCTACGCCTGGCAGGGCTGTTACGCGACGGCGCTCGGCGAGGGCGCACCGGTGGCTTATGCCGACCCGGTCGAGGGCAGGAACAGCTGGGTCGGCCTGTACGGCATCAGCGCCGACACCGATAGCTACGAGTTGGCCCTCAAGTTCCTGGATGCCAAGCTGGCCGAGCTGACATGCGGCAACCTGGTCACCCTCTACTACTACGGCTGCGCGAATGGCGACGTCATGGCCGCTGTCGACGACCCGTTCCTGATCGACGTCTTCAGCCTCGACGACCCGGCCGTTCTCGAGCGGACGAACTTCACGCCGATCATCACCGCGGAGCAGCGGGACGCGTGGTCCGCGATGTGGACCCGGGTCGCGGCGGACTAGCCGCCGGGGGAAGACCGGCGTAGACCGATGTTGGGGCGGCGAGGAGCGCTTCGCTTCCTCGCCCTCCCCCCATACGTCTGGCTGGGGCTGTTCTTCGTTCTGCCGCTCGTCCTCATCGTCGCCATCTCGTTCCGCCCGGAAACCGGACCGATCGACTTCGATGACCCCTGGAGCTTGTCGTTCATCCAATACGAGCGGGTACTGGAGACGCCCGCCTATCTGCGGTTGCTGGGGATATCGGTCCTCATGGCCCTGGCGGTGGCGGTATCCGCCACCGCGCTCGCCTATCCGGTGGCCTATTTCCTGACCTTTCGAGCGCGGGACCGGGCAACCCTGTACCTCATCCTGTTGCTGATCCCGTTCGCCACGAGCTACCTCCTGCGGGTGATGGCCTGGCGGCTCATGCTCGGCCAGGAGGGGGCGATCAACTCGTTCCTCCAATTCGTCGGCCTGACGAGCGGGCCGTTAGACCTGCTGCTCTACTCCCGGGCGGCGGTCGTCATCACCCTGGTCTACGTCTGGATTCCGTTCGCGGCACTCCCCATCTACGCCGCCATGCAACGGATCGATCGCGCCCACCTGGAGGCGGCCGCGGACCTGGGTGCCGGGCCGTGGAGCCGGTTCTGGCGGATCACCGTCCCCCTCAGCCTGCCCGGCGCGCTTGCCGCGTTCTTCATGGTCTTCATTCCAACCGTCGGGGAGTACGTGACCCCGTCCCTGGTGGGCGGGACGGAAGGGATCATGTACGGCAACCTCATCCAGGACTTCTTCACCAGCGCCGCCAACTGGGCGTTGGGGTCGGCGTTCTCGGTGATCATGCTGCTGGTCACCCTGCTCCTGGTCGTGGTCGCGCTGCGGGTCGTTGACCTACGGCGGGTGGCGACGTGACGGCGACGCGGACTCGGAGCGCGGTCGGCGTGGGCCGGACCCGGGTCCCGCTACGGGCCACGTACGTGGCCGTGCTCCTGCTCCTCTACTTCCCGATCGCGCTCCTTGCCGTCTTCTCGTTCAACGAGAACACCATCCTGATCTTCCCGCTCAGCGGGTTCACCCTGGAACGGTACAGCGAGGTCTTCAGGGACGCGGGTCTCATCGAGGCGGCTCGCAACTCGCTCGTGGTGGGGGTCATGGCGGCAACCCTGGCGACCCTGATCGGCTTCGCGGTCAGCGTGGCGGTCGTTCGCTTCCGGTTCCGTGGCCGAGCGGGGCTGGTTGCTCTGGCGGGGCTGCCGCTGATCGTGCCGTTCGTCGTCCTGGGCGTCTCGCTCTTCTTGCTGTTCATCTTCCTCGACATCCCGCGCTCGCTGCTGACGATCGCCATCGGTCACACGGTCGTGGCCGTGCCGTTTGCGACGTTGATCCTGCTGGCGCGGATGATCGGCCTCGACCCGAACCTCGAGGACGCCGCCATGGACCTGGGCGCGACCTACCGGACCACGCTCCGCCGAGTGGTAGTGCCACTCATGGGGCCGTCACTCCTGTCGGCGTGGCTGACGTGCTTCATCGTCTCGTTCGACGAGGTGGCGATCGCCCTGTTCCTGGCCGGCGGGGATCCCACCTTCCCGATCTTCCTTTACGGGCAGCTGCGGTTCGCTCAGCGGGTCCCGGTCCTGATCGCCATGGCGGTCCTGCTGATGATCGGGACGGTGACGCTGACCCTCATCGCCTTCCGACTGGGCCGCCGCCGGGCCTAGGTCGCTCGGCGCGTTCCATTTTGTTCACCACACGGACGTATCGGCCAAGAAGGAGGTCGAACCGGCCGCGATCTGCCTCTGCGTGGCCGTTTCTGTCACCAGGTGACCATTTCGGCCAAGAAGAGCAGTGATTTCGAGTCAAACCGCATCAATGTTGGCCGTTATGTCCACCTGGTGAACATTGGCCTTCGCCGCCGCCGCTGAGGGTCAGTGGCGGTGGGCCGGGTGGGTTGAGGCCACCGCATCCAGGAGCCGCCGAGAGGCGAGGGCCACTTCGGCCACGGCCTCGTCGAATGCACCCTCGTTGGCAGCCGACGGGCGGCGATACCCGCTCACCTTTCGCACGTACTGGAGCGCGGCCGCGGTGATGTCGTCGTCCGGGGCTACCTCGGCCCCGTCCCGGAGGACGTGAATGGATCTGCACATGGAGCCTAGCGTAGCGCGGAGGTGGCAATCCCGCGCGCGGTGACGACGGTGGCAACCCCGCACCAGCAGTCGTTCTGGGTGCTGGGCGTCGCGTCACAGCAGTTCGTGCTATCGCGCTGTCGTGCTGCACGATGTCACGAATGCCTGTGATACCCGGTGGCCCCCCCGGCGGTGGCGCCCCGCGAGCGGCACACCCGCTCCGGATCAGAACTCGGGGATCAGCTCCTCGAGCGAGTCGATGACCCGATCCGCGGCGGCGACATCGGTCTCGGCGAACTGCGGCACCGCGATGCATGCCAGCCCGGCAGCCTTGGCCGCCGCCACCCCCGCCGACGAGTCTTCCAGCGCCAGGACGTGCCGCGGCTCAACTCCCAACCGCTGGCAGACCAGCAGGTAGATGTCGGGGGCCGGCTTGGAGTGGGCCACGTCATCCGAGGTCACGATCACGTCGAAGACATCGGTCAAGCGGGCCGTGGCCAATGCGGCATCCACAAGCCGCCGAGGCGAGTTCGAGGCCAGGGCCAGTGGCAGCCGGCCGCGCAGGCGCGCGACCAGCTCCAACGCTCCAGGGCGCCCGGCCACGTCCACCTGCAGGGCCTCGTACATGGAAAGCACCATCTCCTCGACCAGGGCCGGACCACGCTCGGGCGGCTGACCCAGGCGCTCGGCGAAGTAGCGGGCCGTGGTGTCGAATGCGGTCCCGATCACGGCCATCTTGTCCTCGCGCGTGAACACGGCGCCATGGGCGGCGAACAGCTGCTCCTCGGCCGCCTGCCACACGACCTCGGTGTCCAGCAGCAGCCCGTCCATGTCGAAGACCACCGCCCGATACCGATGCGGAGGCTCTGCACGCATCAGGCGGCGTCGAAGAAGGACCCGCCACTCCCCGCCAGGGAGCGCAGGAGCGGCACCACGGCGTATCGGGCATCGGGGGCAGTGCCCGCCAGCGCGTCGAGGGTGCCACTCACACGCCCCAGGCCCAGGCGCTCGCCCCAGGCCAGGGGTCCCTCGGGCCAGTTGGTCCCGAGGCGCATGGCGGTGTCGATGGCCGCCGGGCTGGCGGTCCGATCCTCCACCGCGGAAGCGGCCTCGTTGACGACCGTGGCCAGGACCCGGTCGCGGATGGCATCCGCGTGGAGTGGCTCCGTGCCACGAGGCGCCGAATCCGGAGCGAGGCCCGCCCAGGGAGCGCCCCGTTCCCCATCGGTCCCATAGTCGTAGAAGCCCGCGCCGGCCTTGCGGCCCAACCGCCCGGCCTCCACGAGGACCCGCTGCACGGCGTGGGGCATGTAACGCGGCGCCCGCCCGAACGCCTCCCACACGCTCTCGCTGACGGCCAGGTTGACGTCCAGGCCGATGGTGTCGATGAGCTCGAAGGGGCCCATCCGGAACCCGGCCGCTCGCATGGCGGCGTCAATGGCCGGGGCCTCGGCCGCGCCCTCACCCAGGATGCGGAGCGCCTCGAGGTAAAAGGGGCGCGCCACCCGGTTGACGATGAACCCGGGCGTGTCCGCCGCCTCGACCGGCGTCTTGCCCAGCTGGCGCGCCAGTGCCGCCGCGGCCTCCACGACGTCCCGATCGGTACCCGAGGCGCCGATGACCTCGACCAATGCCATCAACGGGACAGGATTGAAGAAGTGCATCCCCACCACTCGCCCCGGGCGGGTCGTGGCCTCCGCGATGCGCCCCACGGACAGCGACGAGGTATTAGTGGCCAGGATGGTCGAAGGAGCGGCCGCGGCATCCAGCCGTCGGAACGCGTCGCGCTTGAGGTCCAGCTCCTCGGGGATGGCCTCGATCGCGAACTCCGCGGTCGCCAGATCGGCCACCGACTCGGCCTCGTGGATGCGGCCCATGGCGGCCTCGGCCAGGCCCGCGTGCAGCTCGCCCTTGGCCACCCGTCGCTCGAGGAAGCCGCCGATCCGGTCACGCGCTCGCTCGTACGCCCCGGACACCGGATCGAGCAGCGCCACCTCCAGGCCGGCCTCGGCCGCGACCTGGGCAATCCCCGCTCCCATCGTCCCGGCGCCCAGGACCCCGATGCGCTGGATGTCCCTCAACGGCCGGTGAAGCGCGGGTCGCGCTTCTCGGCGAATGCGGTCACGCCCTCGGCATGGTCCTCGGTCCGTCCGGCCAGCTCCTGGAGCTCGGCTTCCAGCTTCAGGCTGGCGGTCAGGTCAGCCTGTTCGGCCTGGTTGATGGACCGCTTGGCCAGTCCGATGGCCGCGGTTGGGGCCGCCGCCAGGCGACGCGCCACCTCACGCACCCCATCCGCAAAATCGGTCGCCGGAAAGACGCGGTTGACGAGCCCCGCCTCGGCCGCGTCGGCGGCCGACATCGGTTCACCGCTGAAGATCGTTTCTGCAGCCCGATGGCGACCGAGGGTCCGAACCAGGGATCGGGTCGAGCCCGAGTCGGGCACCAGGCCGATGCGGACGAAGGCCTGGATGAAGCGCGCGTCCTCCGAGGCGTAGACCAGGTCGCAGGCCAGAGCGATGCTGACCCCGGCCCCGGCGGCGACCCCGTTCACGGCCGCGACCACCGGTTTGGGCAGCTCGCGGAGGGCGGTGATGAGTGGGTTGTACTCGTCGGTCAGGACGCGGCGGAACTGGCGTTCGCCGCTGCCGGCGCGCAGGTCTGCACCCGAGCAGAAGCCGCGACCCTCACCCGTGATGACCAGGCAGCGCACCGCGTCGTCGCGCCCGGCGGTTTTGACCGCCGCCAGCAGCTCGCGGCGCATGGTCGCGTTCATCGCGTTGAGCGAGTCGGGGCGGCTGAGGGTGATGGTGCCGACGCCGTCGGCGAGGGTCCAGCGGATGGTCTCGTACGCAGGCTCGGCCACGAGACCGATTCTAGCCAGCCGCGCCGGCTAGTCTGCCGCGCTCCCCGCATGGCGCTGGCGAAAGGTGCGGCCCTTGATCCGGTTGCCGCAGATGGCCATGGTGCACCACGCCCCGGAATGGTTCCGGGAGTGGTCGTAGAACGCCCACTGGCACTCGTCGTTGCGGCATACCTTGAGCCGCTCCCAGGTGCCCAGGGTCATGGCGTCGTAGATCGTCCCCAGCAGTCGGGCCACGGCGGGGGCGATGCCCTTCCCGCCGTCCCCATCGAGCCGCGCCCCGCCATTGAGGCGCATCCGCAACGGGTAGCGGGCCGCGATCCGGTCGAGCCGTGGGCGCGCCTCGGGTTCGTTGGCGTGTCCCGCGTTGGCGGCCAGGACGTCGCGGAGGGTCTCGCGGAACGCGCGGGCGGTCGCCAGGTCACGCTCGGTGAGGCGCCGGCCGGCAGGCAGGAGGGCGCGCTCCGCCATCCACGCCGACAGGTCGCCCGGCGAGGAGAAGCCCTCCCCGTCCGATTCCACGTCAAAGGTGTTCACGAACTGGCGAACCAGCTCCAACTCGCCCGGCGCTGGCTGACGGCGGGCGGAGTCGGTGGCCACCGGCACCGTCATTGGTGTCGCCAAATTTCCTCTCCCGGTGTCACCGAATCACCACCGAACTGTGTTGACAGGTTAGGTCTAACTGTCATACGATATACACAGGTTAGCACAGCGTCAATCACAACGAATGCAGGAGCGATGTTCCAGATAGAGCACCCGGACGACTTTCTCCTCCGCTTCGACCAGAATCGGCGGCGGATCGAGGAGCGCAACCGGCTGATCCGTGCCCTGCGCGGATCCGCGCCGCCGTTCAGCGAGGCCACTGAAGCCCGGCTCCGATCGGTGATGCGCGACCAGCTCCACGCACAGACCGAGACCGGACGATGACCCAGCTCTGGGCCCCAGTCCACGTGGAAACGAAGGAGGCGTACCCGATGAACCGAGCTGACGTCGAGCATTGGCTGGACCGATACCGACACGCGTGGAGCACGGACGACCCGAAGGACATCGCCGCGCTCTTCACTGAGGACGCGACCTACTCCCCGTATCCGTGGCCCCGTGACGAGCGGACCTGGCACGGGCGCGACACGATCATCGAGAAGTGGATCGGTCACGGAGACGCGAAGGCGAAGTGGCAGTTCGAGCATCGGATCGTGGCCGTGGACGCGGACACGGCCGTCATCGAGGGCTGGACGACCTATGCCCCCACGACTGAGACCCCGTACGAGGACGCCTACGCCAACATCTGGGTCATCCGCTTCGCGGACGACGGGCGCCCTTTCGTTCGCCGAGTGGTGGGTCCAGCGCCCCGTCCCGAACGAGGGCTGATCACTTCAGCGCTTCAGCGGCCCTTGAAGTTGGGGTCGCGCTTCTCCAGGAAGGCGGTCATCCCCTCCTTCTGGTCGTCGGACGAGAAAAGCAGATAGAACAGGCGGCGCTCGTGCGCCAGCCCATCGGTCAGGCCCATCTCGAACGCGGCATTGACCGATTCCTTCGCCAGGCGAAGGGCCAGCGGCGCGCGCTTGGCGATCTCCGCCGCCAGGGCCAGGGCATCCTCGACCAGCAGCTCGTCGGTCACGACTCGTGAGACAAGGCCGATGCGCTCCGCCTCCGCGGCCGTGATCGGCTCGCCGGTCAGGATCATCTCCATCGCCTTGCTCTTGCCGATGGCTCGCGGCAAGCGCTGGGTCCCGCCGGCGCCGGGCATGACCCCGATCTTGATCTCGGGCTGACCGAAGCGGGCGCTCTCCGCGGCGATGATGATGTCCAGGGCCATCGCCAGCTCACAGCCGCCGCCCAGGCACCAGCCGGCGACCGCCGCGATCACGGGCTTCGTGATCTTGCGGACCCGATCCCACTGCGCGATGCGGTTCGTGCGCAGCATGTCGATGGGCGAGGCACCGGCCATCTCCCCGATGTCCGCGCCCGCGGCGAAGGCACGCTCGCTACCGGTCACCACGATGACCCGGACCGCTTCGTCGCGGTCGAGCTTTTCCAGCGCCTCGCACAACGCGTCCATGGTCGGCCCGTTCAGGGCGTTCAGCTGCTTGGGACGATTCAGCCTGACGAGGGCGACCCGGCGCGCCTCGTCGAGTTCGACCAGGACCAGAGGCTCGTCGCTCATCCGCTTCTCGTCATGGGATGGACTCGAAGACCGAGGGGAGCTTGACCGCGCAGGCGCTGCAGTACTCCGCGTACGCGGACAAACCCGACTGACCACATTCCGGGCACACCCGACCGGCGCCTGATTGCAGGGACCGCAGCGCCTCCACGCGGGGCGGGCGCTTCTCGTGGAACGCGGCCACCGCCTCGCGGGTCTCGTCGTCAGTGGAGTGGAGGGCCAGCCACTCGCGGGCATGGGTCACGGTCTGGGCCCACACCAGGTCCTTCCACCAGTTGAGCTGGGTCTTCGTGTAGCGCAGCGCTTCCGGCAGCTTGCGGCGCAGGTTGGTGACCAGCCCGTCGACCGTGGCATCCAGCTCGCCGCGCGGCACGACCCGCGACACGAGCCCCCACTCCAGTGCCTGGCCGGCGGGGATCGGCTCGCACAGCATCAGGATTTCCCGCGCCCGCCGATCGCCGACCAGCAGCGGCAGCCACTGGGTGGCGCCACCCGCGGGCACCGAACCGTGCTCAGGTCCCACGTGCCGGATGTAGGTGTCGTCGGCCATGACCGCCAGGTCGCATGCCATCTGGAGCTCGTTGCCGCCTCCCACGCACGCGCCGTTTATGCGGGCGATGGTCGGCTTGCCGATGCTCCGCAGCCGGTCGTGCATCTCGATGAACGCCCCCATCCAGCGCCAGTACTGCCCGCTGGTGGCGCCCATGGCCGCTTGCTCGTCGAGATCCGCCCCGGTGCAGAACGCCTTGTCTCCTGCCCCGGTGACCACGATCACCGATACCGATTCGTCCCACGCCGCCTGTTCGAAGGCGGCGCCCAGCTCACGGAGGGTGCGGAAGTCGAACGCGTTCATGACCTGAGGACGATCGATCGTCACGGTGGCCACGCCGCGCGCGGCGTCGCGCGCGTATTGGATCCGGTCGAAACCCAGGCTGGCCGGATCGGCCGCGACCGGGGCTTCCGGTTCGGTCATGCGTATCGGTCCGGCATCGGTCAGATATCGGATTCGTCGTCCGCGACCAACATGGTCACCCCGGCGCTCGCGAAGTTGCGGAGGTCCCTCCCGCTCTCGACCCCCGCCTCCGAGGCCAGTGCGGCGTCCAGGTCGGCCCGGGAGTCGAAGGCCATCTCGGCGATCAGGTAGAAAGCAGGCGCACGACCGCCCACCCCATCGGTCCGGGTCAGGCGCAGGTCGCGAAGCCCCGGGTAGCGGCGGACGATGGGGACATGGGTATCACGGTAGTGGGCCTCGAACGCGGCCGGGTCCTCGGGGGCCGCGTAGAGGGCGATCAGGCGGACGGCCACGCGTCGGGGACTACTGTTTGGTCTTGAAGTAGTCGGCGTTGATCTGGATGTAGTTGGTCCACTGCCCGGGGGTCGCGTCCTCGGCAAAGATGGCGGTCACCGGGCATTCCGGCTCGCAGGCCCCGCAGTCGATGCACTCGTCTGGGTCAATGAAGAACATCGTGTCGTCATCGGTGGCATGGATGCAGTCCACCGGGCAAACATCGACGCACGACCCGTCCTTGACCCCAATGCACGGCTCCGTGATGACATACGTCATGCGCGGCCGATGGTACACCGATGCCTCCGCATCTACCCGGTCCGGCGTCGGGTACAGTCCGGCTCATGCTGATGCCGTGGTCGTTCGGCCACCCTCCGTTGATCGTCGCCGCCGCCACTCCGCTGACTGACGGCGGAACCACCCTGGACGAGGGAGCCATTGGACCGATGGTGGCCTTCCTGGAAGGCCACGGGGCGGATGGGGTGTTCTGCTGCGGGACCACCGGGGAGGGGATGCTCCTGTCGATGGACGAGCGGCGTCAGGCCGCGGTTGCGTTCCGTGCTGTGGTGCGGGGCAAGCTGCTGGTCCACGCGGGCGCGCAGACCACGGCCGACACCACGGCCCTGGCCGCCCATGCCGCCTCGATTGGGGCTGACGGCGCGGCGGTCATCCCGCCGCCTTACTTCCCACTCGATCCAGAGGCGCTGACGGAGCACCTCGTCGCGGCGGCGGCCGCGTGCGCCCCGCTCCCCTTCTTCATCTACGTCTTCACCCGGCGCAGCGGATACCCGCTGCCCACGGAGGTCATCCGCCGCGTCGGGAGGCGAGCCGACAACCTGGTCGGGCTGAAGGTGTCGGAGTCACCGTTCGCTGATGTCGCGCCGTACCTGGAGCTGGGCCTCCCCGTGCTCGTCGGCTCCGAGCCATTGATCGTCCAGGCCCTTGCGGCCGGGGCGGTGGGTGCGGTAAGCGGGCTCGCTGCCGCCTTTCCTGACGTGGTGCGCGAGGTGCTCGACGACCCGACTCCCTTCGGCGCTGGCCGCCTGGATGCCCTGCGCGGCACGATGGAGGCGCAGCCGTTCATCGCGTCCGTGAAGCACGTACTCGGCCGACGGGGAGTGCCGGTCCGACCCGATGTCCGGCCGCCACTTCGCCCGTTGACCGGCGAGCAAATCGCGCGGGTGGATGTGGCCCTGACCCAGGTCGAGCCGTCAGCCGTCGGGGTCTAGCCCGTCGCGATCTCGGCGGCCGCTGCGGCCGCCCGCAACCGGGCGTAACCCGGTTTGATCTGCTCGTTGATGACCCGGATCCGGCCATCGAAGGGCAGAAACGCGCTCTTGATCGCGTTCAGGGTCAGCCACTCCATGTCGTCCAGGCCGATTCCAAACGCCCGGACCAGGTTCGCGAACTCGTCGGTCAGGGTGATGCCGCTCATGAGGCGGTTGTCGGTGTTCACGGTCACCCGGAAGCGGAGACGCCGCAGCAGGTCGAACGGATGCTCGGCGATGGACCGCACCGCGCCGGTGTGGACGTTCGACGACGGGCACATCTCGAGTGGCACCCGGGTGTCGCGGACATAGGCCGCCAGCCGGCCCAGTGAGACGCGCCCATCCGGATGGACCGTGATGTCGTCCACGAGACGGACGGCATGCCCCAGGCGCTCGGCCCCGCACCACTGGAGCGCCTCCCAGATCGAGGGCAGGCCAAAGGCCTCCCCGGCGTGCAGGGTGAAGTGGAAGTTCTCGTGGGCGATGAGCTGGAACGCATCCAGGTAGCGGGTGGGTGGATAGCCTGCCTCCGGGCCGGCCATGTCGAAGCCCAGCACGCCGTGGTTGCGGTGACGGACCGCCAGCTCGGCGATTTCCACCGAGCGTGCCGCTTGGCGCATGGCACTGATCAGAAGGCCCGTGGTGATGGGGCGTCCCTCGGCCCCTCTCCGGAATCCCGCCAGGACCGCGGTTACCACCTCGTCCAGGCTCAGGCCGTTCTGGAGGTGCTGCTCCGGCGCGAAGCGGACCTCGGCGTACACCACGCCATCGGCCGCCAGGTCTTCGATGCACTCGGCCGCTACTCGTTCCAATGCCTCGGGCGTCTGCATGACGCCGACGGTGTGAACGAACCCCTCCAGGTAGTGTTCGAGGCTGGTGCCGTCCGCTCCGCGGCGGAACCAGGTCGCCAGCGCGTCGGGGTCGGTGGTTGGCAGGTCGCGGTACCCCGTCTCGGCCGCCAGCTCGACCACGGTCCGCGGCCGGAGGCCACCATCCAGGTGGTCGTGGAGCAGGGCCTTGGGCGCAGAGCGGATGGTCGCCAGGTCGAGGCTCACGGGGTCGTGGCGGCCTCGTTCATCTCGAACCGCGACGGCGGCGCGGCGGCCGCCAGGCGTGCAATCTCGGCATCGGTTAGGTCGAACCCAAAGCGAATGGCCGCCACGTTTTCGTCCTGGTAACGCCGCGGTAACGAGCTGCGAATCGCCTCCTCGTCGTACTCGATGCCCGCCAGACGGAGAAGCCGGCCGAGCGCGATCATGTTCCCGAACAACTCCTTGCCGAAGTGCTCGGACCCCAGGGAGGCGAACGGGATCTGCTCGTCGCCGGGCAGCCCCAGGCCCAGGTCGGTGACCACCTTGCGGCCGCTGATCCGCAGGTGCCCGCGGTCGGCCAGACGGAGCAGGATGTCGGCCTCCTCGACCACCGGGTTGTCGATGGGCGTGTCGCTGAACGTGACGAACGCGTCGGACATGGAGCCGCGAACCGAGGAGTCGTAGTCGAACAGGACCGTCACCTGCTTGCCCATCCGGGCCAACAGCGTGCCCAGCACCCCGGCGATGAGTCGGACTCCCTGGCCACCAACCCCGTCGAGCGCGATACGGGTCGCCATCCTGCCCCCTTGCCGACCCTACGCCTCGAGCTCGGCCGGGTCGATCCCGGCCTCGCGGAGGGCGTCCGCCAGCGTCAGCTCGCCCTTCGCGACCCGCAGCTTCACCTCCGGGTCGAGGCGCTGCATGAGGGCCAGCTTCTTCTGGGCTTCGGCGCGCTTGCGCGCCTTCTCGTCATCGGAAACCGTTGGGCGATCGGCTTTAGTCGGACCCTCCGCCGGCGCGGAAGCCTCCATCGGTGCGGATGTAGGAGCGACCGCATCGTCTGCGCCAGCGAGGCTGGCCGGCGCGGCGGCATCGGGCTTGGCGGCGCCATCAGCCTGGGCCCCGTTGGTTCGTTCGGCATGGCCTTCGGGGTACACGATGCCCAGCTCGAACGGTCCCAATCGGTCCGCACCCTTGGGCGCTCGCTTGTAGGTCTTGCGGTAGAAGGTGAGCATGTCGTTTGCGTTGGCGAACCCGATCCGTCGCCCGTTGTTTTCGATGCACTGCGAAGTGATGTCCACGAACGCGAACCCGTCGTGGCTGATCGCCTCGCGGATGGCGGTCCGCATCTGGGGCTGGTGGTAGACCGTGGTCCGCGCGTACAACGCGTGCGGGGAGCTGCGCACGATCCCCTGCAGGTTGATGGGCGTGTTCGGGTTGCCGCCCGGGGAGGACAGGGTCTTCGTCCCGGTCGGCGTGGTGGGCCCGGTCTGGCCACCGGTCAAGCCGTAGATCTCGTTGTTGTTACACAGGACCGTGATCCGCGCGTTGCGCCGGATGGCGTGGATCAGGTGGTTGCCGCCGATACTGGCCGTGTCGCCGTCGCCCGCCACCACGATCACGTTCAGCTCCGGGCGCACGGTCTTGATGGCCTCCGCCACCGGCAGGGTCCGGCCGTGGAGGGTGTAGACCGACTCGTACTTCATGTAGCTGCCCATCCGCCCGGTGCAGCCGATGCCGGTCACGAGCACGGTATTAGTGTGGTCCAGTCCCAGCTCGTCGAGGACCATGGCCAGCTCGATCATGATCGTGCCGATGCCGCAGCCGGGGCACCAGATGGTCGGGAACAGGTCCATCTTGAGCTTGGACTTGAAGCCGAGCTCGGCGAAGGCGGCCTCGGGCATCAGCCGATCCCCAGCGGAGCGCGCGCAACGCGATCAGAGGGGGCCGGTGGGATGGGCGGCTCGTCGGGTCCGTCGCCCAGGACTCGCTCCAGTCCGGCATTGACGGCCTCCAGGCTGATCCGGCCGCCGAGCAGCGGGACGCGCTTGACCTCACGACGGAGGGCGAGCTCGGCCATGTCCGCGTACTGCCCATCGTTGGCCTCAATGGCCACGATGCTTTCGTACCCGTCCGCGACCGCCCGCAGCTCATCGGTGAGCATGGGGTGGATCCGGATGGGGCGGAACAGGGCGTAGTCGGGGGCCAGTGGCGCGGCGACACGGGACACGATCCCGTAGCAGATGACCAGGGTCTTGGCGTCGGTGTTCCAGCCGTGCTGGTACAGGGCGTATCGGTTCGCGACCGCCAGGTGCCGTTGCTTGGCGGCGTAGAACTGGCGCAGGTACTCGTCCGCGTCCGCGGTGGCCGGCTCGCCGGCGTTGGGGCCGTGCTCGTACATCAGGACCCCGGCGAAGAAGCGCGGGTCGGCCTCGCCGTTGCGGGCCAGGGGCACAAGCTCGCGAGGGGCGACAGTCACGCTCGCCTCCAGCTCGTCCAGGTCCACGACCTCGTTCAGGTGGGCTACGAACGTGTCGGACAGGAGGACCACCGGGGAGCGCGATTCCTCGGCCGCGTTGAACGCCGCCACCGCCAGCGTGAAGGCCTCCGTGACGGAGTTCGGATACAGCGCGATGGGGGTGTAGTCTCCGCTGCTCCCGTACCGAACCTGGAGGATGTCGCCCTGGCCGGGCATGGTCGGCATTCCAGTCGCCGGCCCAACCCGCTGGACGTCCACGAATACGCACGGCACGCCTACCTTCTGCGCGTAGCCGATTGCTTCCTGCATCAGGCTGAAGCCCGGGCCGCTGGTGGCGGTGAAGGATTTGGCCCCGGCCAAGCTGGCGCCGATCACGGCGTTGGCGCTCGCGATCTCATCCTCGGCCTGCAGGAAGCCGAACTCGGGGTGCTCGGCCGCCCAGCCCGAAGCCACGTTCAGGATCTCGGTCGAGGGGCTGATGGGGTAGCCGGCGTAGTACGAGGCCCCCGCCGCGATGGCGCCCCGGAAGACCGCCTCATTGCCCTGGACCAGGCGGCGCATCGGTCTAGGCCTCGGTCTCCGCGCCGGCCGCCTGGTGGCTCTCGCCTTCCTGGCCCCCCTTCGCCGCGTAGGCCGCGATGGCGGCGGGGATCATCTCGATCGCCAGGTCGGGGCAGTAGCGCTCGCACAGGCCGCACAGGATGCAGTTCTCCAGCTCGAGGATGGCGTCGTCGCGCAGCACGAGCGTGCCCTTGGGGCAGATGTCGACGCAGATGTCGCAGCGCTTGCAGAAGACCGGGTTCCAGGTGATGTTCTGGTAGTCGATCCAGCGCACGCCGTCGTGGTGGTTGGTCGAGGTCCCGGTGCCGAAATCGAGGGCGGTGTCCACCCGTTCTTTGCTCATGGGGGGACCGATGATAGTCGGGTCGCCGGCGTCGCATGGGTATCCTCCGAGAATCGGTCGCAATATGGGTACACCATGGCGGAGTCGCTATCCAACGCGAGGCATGCCGAGCGGTACGTCAAAGCACCGCCGGCCGGCCGTACGACACGTACGGCCGGCCGCTCCCTTGCCATCTCGCTGCTGCTGCTCGCCGGCTGCTCGGGCCTCTTCCCAAGCCCAACCCCCTCCCCGACGCAAAGGCCGTCGCCCACCGCCACGCCGATTCCCTCCCCCATTCCGAGCCCAACCCCGGAGGCCCTGGCGGAGTTTCCGCTCCCGGTGGTCACGGGCCAGACCGGCTTCCGGGTACAGATCACCGCCGCCGAGGTGAGCGCGCACCTGGCCCTGGGAACGATCCTCGTCCCGTGCGAGGTGACCGTTGTGATCGGCTCCGTGGTCAGCCCCGCGGAAAGCGCCGCGTGCCTCGATGGCCTCAAGATTCCGGCCGCCCTGGCAGAGGACCCGCAAACGCTGGCACTCCTGCCACCCGGCCTGGTCAGTCCGGCCACCAAGGTCCTTCGCATCGGCCCGGCTGACCCGTTCGGCGGACCGCGGGCGCGCCGCCACTACTACCCGGTGCGCGGCAGCGCGATCGGCCTACCCGAATCCTGGACCGACTATGACCGAGACGAGATCCGAACCCTCATGTCGCTCGGGGACTCGTGCCCCGACCGGGGAGTTGCCTACCAGGCCATCACCCTCGGCCGCGGCTGGCCGTGGGTCTTCGATGGTGGCCACGCCATCTACCGGCGCATCTATCCGAACCCGGTGGCACCAGGCAGCGTGGGCTACGGATTCAACGTCGTGGATGCGGTGCCCGCCGGGGATACCGGCGGTGTCGCCCGCCTGGTGCGGGACGCCGACGTCACGGTCGACGACTTCGAATGCCCCGTCGTCGACAACTGGCAGGTGAATGGCGGCAGCGTGTTCTCGATCGATCCGGCGGTGCTACCCCACCTCCGCGACGACTTCGGCGTCGACGTGGCCACCCTGGCCGCCAACCACGTGTTGGACCAGGGCGTGGCGGGCCTCCTGGAGACGATCGCCAAGTTCTACGCCGCCGGCATTCCGATCACCGGCATCGGTGCCGATCTGAACGCCGCGCTGGAGCCGGCGCTGGTTGAGGTCGGGAACATGACGTTCGCCTTCGTCGGCTTCAACGAGGTCCCAGGCGCCAGCCCGGCCGGGGCAGACCAACCGGGCGTGGCCTGGATCAACCAGGCGAACGCGGAAGAGGCCGTGCGGCGTGCGCGCGAAGCCGGAGCGACCCTTGTGTTCTGCATGCCGCAATGGGGCCTGCCCGAGTATCGGTCGGGATGGACTGCCCTTCAGATCCAGCACCAGGCCATGTTCTATGCCGCGGGATGTGATCATATCCTGGGCTCCGGCACGCATTGGGCAGGACCGATTGGGTTCAGCCGAACCGATGACGGCGCGCTGCACTACGCAATTGGCAGCCACGGCAACTTCCTGTTCGGCCAGGACTGGAGCCAAGAGACGCAGGAGGGGGTCATCGTGGAGTTCGCGTTCCGGGGAACCGAGGTGGCCCAGGTCCGCCTGTATCCCTACATCATCTTGGACCAGGCCCAGCCGGCGCTGACCGATCCGCTGACCGACGGAGCTCATGTCCTCCGGCGGGTCTACGACAGCTCGGGCTGGACCTACTAGGCGGCCCGCTCCGCCGTCGGTTCCACGGCCGCTTCCGGCTCCGGCACGTCACGGGGCCGGCCGCTGACCATGGCTACCACCGCGCCGATGATGATCAGGCTGGCCAGCCAGGTTCGTGGCGTCATGGGCTCGCTGAGCACGATGGCGCCGAGCGCCACGGCCACCACCGGGTTCACGTAGGCGTAGGTCGAGACCACGCTGACCGAGGCGTGGTGCAGGACCCAGATATAGGCCGTGAAGGCCACAACCGAGCCGAACACGATGAGGTAGGCAACCGCCATCAACGAGGCGCTGGAGAAAGTGCTGGGATCGACCGCGGACAGCTCGCCGCGCAGGATGCCGACCCCGAGCATCACGGTCCCACCGGCGACCATCTCGAGCCCGGCACCCTGAAATGGTGAGCGCGGCAACGGAGCGCGGCGGGCGTAGATTGAGCCGAGTGACCAGCAGATGGCCGCCCCGGCCACCAGGCCGATCCCGACCGGGTCGAGGGCCGCGACCCCCTCCAGCGGGACCACCAGGATGCCCACGCCCACCGCGCCCGCCACGAGGCCGGCGAGCGCAAGCCGGCTGGGACGTTGCCCGGCAACCAGGGCTTCGAAGATGGCCATCCAGATGGGCGAGGTGGCCACGATCAGGGCTGCGATTCCCGACGGGATGCGCTGCTCGGCGAGCACCACGCCTCCGTTGCCGCCCAGCAGGAGGAGGGTTCCGATGATGAGCGCCGAGCGCCAGTGGAGCCAGCTCGGCCGCTCGCCCGGCTGGCGGCGTGCGCGCCGCAAGATACCGATGCCGACCAGAAGCAGCACACCCGCCGTCGCGTACCGGACTCCCGCGGCCACGAGCGGGGGCAGAGTCTGGACCATCACCGCGATCGCCAGGTAGGTTGAGCCCCAAACCACGTACACAATCAACAGCGCGGCCGCGACGGCCAAGGGCGACGTGGAGCGCTGATCGGGCCGGGTCACCGGCGCATTGTGCCGTGACAGGGCGAGTACCATTTGACGCCCATGTCCCGGTCCTGGCGCCTCCTGACTGCCACGCTCCTGGTCCTGACGGCCTGCATGCCATCGGCTTCCAGCCGCATCCCCGGTGCGTCAGGGTCGCCGCCTTCGGCGTCGCTGGCGCCCTCTGGTGAACCATCGGCATCGGGTTCAGCCGAGCCAACTGATTCCGAAACGCCGAGCGGTGGACTGCCCGCCTTCGTGTGCGATCTGCCGATCACCGGTGCGGCCAGCATCGGGCTAGCTCATCTCGCCGACGTGCGGGTGGGCACCCACGCCGGGTATGACCGCATCGTCTTCGAGTTCATGGAGGACGGGACACCGGAGTTCCGGGTCGAAGCCGCTGAGCCGCCGTTCACCATGGATCCAAGCGGCATGCCAATGGCGGTCAACGGGTCGGCGTTCCTGCAGATCATTTTCAACGGCGGCACGAAGGTCGGCGACGACGGGACTCCCACCTACACCGGTCCCACCGAGTTCGGACCAGGATTCGACCAGCTGGTGGACCTCATCGAGCGAGGCGACTTCGAGGCGGTCAATAACTGGTACGTGGGGATGGCCGGCGAGGGGTGCCTGCGCGCATTCGTGCTCAGCAACCCGAGCCGCGTTGTGATCGACCTTGAGCACTGATTCCCTCGCGCGCGGGATCCCGCCTGCCGCACGAGCGTCGGCAGTGAGCAGTGACCAGGGTCGACGAGCCGCCATCCTCCTCCTGACAGCAGCCGCCTTCGGGCTCCTGGCACAGCTGCTCTTCTACGGAGTGGGTCTCGGCCTCAACGTCCCGGTCACCATCGGGGTGGCGCTCACCGCCGGCTGGCTGGCTCGACCGTCGACGGCGCCCGCCCTGCGATCGGCCGATGCCTGGCTGCCGATAGCAGCGCTCATCCTGGCGGCGTTCGCCGCCCTGCGCGGGGATCCCACGCTGGTCGCTCTCGATGTGCTGGGCAGCCTGGCACTCACCGGTGCGGCGCTGGCGAGCTTTGCGGGGGTGCGGGTCGTCGAGCAATCACTCGACCGGCTGGCAGCCCTGGGCGGACGGGTCATGGGCGCTGCCGCCTGGGGAGCCGCCGAACCCCTGGAGACCGTCGCCAGGTCCATCCCGCCCGGTCGCACGCGGGGCAACCTCGCACGGGCCACGCCGGTCCTGCGCGGTCTGCTGATCGCCATCCCGCTGCTCCTCGTGTTCGGCTTGCTGTTCTCGGCAGCAGACGCCGTCTTTGCGCGCTACGCCGGCGACTTCTTCAGCTGGCAGGTGGACTGGGACACCCTGGTCGGACGAACGATCACCGCCTTCATCGCCGCGTGGCTGGCCGGCGGGATGCTGGCGTTCATCTCGTCCAACCGCGCTGCCCAGTCGGAGCTGGCCACGGATGCGTGGGTGGGCCGGCCCCGCATCGGCACCGCCGAATGCCTGACCGTACTGGTCGCCCTGAACGCGCTGTTCGCGGTGTTCGTCGCCTTCCAGGCCACCTACCTGTTCGGTGGGCTCGATACTCTGGACGCCAGCGGCCTGACCTACGCCGAATACGCCCGGCGCGGCTTCTTCGAGCTGCTCGCGGTCGCCTTCGGGGTGGCGGGTGTGATCCTCGTCCTCGAGGCCTTCGTCACGCGCCGCTCGCGATGGTACGTGGCGGCCGCGGTCGGGCTCGTCGCCCTGACCCTGGTGGTGCTGGCCTCGGCTTACCTCCGGCTCCGCCTCTACCAGGACGCGTATGGCTGGACAGAGCTCCGCTTCTACGTCTTGGCCGCCATCCTGTGGCTGGCCATTGGGGCGCTGGGCACGGCGGTCGCGCTGGCCACCGACCGCACCCGGTGGCTGCTGCACGGCATGATCGCGCTCTCGGTCGTCTTTGGCCTCGCCTTCAACCTGATCGGCCCGGTTCGGTTCATCGCTGAGCGGAACGTCGAGCGGGCCGTGGACCCCTCATTGGTGCCGCCCGACGGCCGGACAGGACTGGACGTCCACTACCTGGCCAGCCTGGGCACGGACGCGGACATCGTGCTCGCGGAGGCGCTTCGGCGCCTGCCGGTCCAGGCAGCCCGGGTGACGCGGGACGCACTCAACTTCAACGCGGACACGCTCGCGGCCGATCGGGCCGGCCAGGCCTGGCAGGCCTGGAACTACTCGCGTGAGCGGGCGCGCGCGCTGCTGGGCTCACCGTAGTGGCCGAGCGGCCGACACCCCCATCCGGCGCCCTCGAGACCTCGAAGTCGTACGCGGCTAGGTTTGTCACCGAGCGGGGCGAGATCGTGTGTGAGCTGTTCGCGGCGGATGCGCCGCTCACCGTGGAGAACTTCGTGAACCTGGCGCGGGCGGGCTTCTATGACGGGACGACCTTCCATCGGGTCATCCGCGGGTTCATGGCCCAGGGTGGTGATCCGACGGGGACCGGGAGCGGTGGCCCCGGCTACCAGTTCGGCGATGAGTTCAGTCCGCGGCTGCACCACGACGCGGCGGGGGTGCTGTCCATGGCCAACGCCGGCCCGAACACGAATGGCAGCCAATTCTTCATCACCCTCGCGCCGACGCCGCATCTCGACGGGAAGCACTCGGTGTTCGGTCGGGTGACGGACGGCATGGACGTGCTGCTCTCCCTTCGAGAGCGCGATCCGTCGCGCGCCACGGCCCTCGGCGACCGCATCGAGCGCATCGAGATCAGCGAGAAGCCGAAGCCCTAGCCGATTTCGTGGCGGTTCAGGCGGCCTCGTACAGGAGGGCGTAGGTGACGGCCGGGTCGGGCGCGAAGTCGAAGCTCGTTCCACACGCGCTGCACAGCAGCTCGTCTGAGTTGCGGTCGACCTCGAAGGCGACCTCGTCCTCGCACCAGGGGCAGATCAGGTGAACAGTCATGCGCGGAGTCTGGAGCCGCGTTACGACACCTCGCCTGTCGCATACTACTTGCGCGATTGCGCAAATACTGATACCGTCACCTTCGTGATGACCACCGCTCTCCCGGCCGAGGCACAACGCGACCGCTCGGCGGCCGTGGCCCGTGCCCTGGCGGACCCGAAGCGGCTGTGCGTCCTCGAGTTCCTCGCCGATGGCGGCGAGCGCTCGGTCGGGGACCTGTCTCGGAACGTCGGGTGCCAGGTCCCGAACATGAGCCAACACCTCGCTGTCCTCCGCGCCGCCGGCATCGTCGCCGGCCGACGCCAGGGCAGCACCGTCCTGTACCGCATCGCCGATCGCAGCGTCCTGGACCTGGTCGGCGCCCTGCAACGGGTCGCCGGCTGAGCGGCGCCCCACCAACAGTCCACGAAAGGAACCACTGAGCCAATGTCGTCCAACGTCCCCGAGGTCACCGATGCCACCTTCGACGAGCTGGTGACCCAGAACGATCGCCCGGTCATCGTCGACTTCTGGGCCGCCTGGTGTGGTCCCTGTCGCCTGGTCGCCCCGGAAATCGACAAGATCGCCGAGAAGTACGCCGGCCAGGTCGACGTCTACAAGCTCGACGTTGACGCCAACCCGCACATCGCATCCCACTTCGGGATCATGAGCATCCCGACCGTCGCGTACTTCCAGAAGGGCCAGCCACCGAAGGCCGCGGTTGGGTTCCGGCCCATGGCCGCACTGGAGTCCGCGTTCGGCCTGGACAGCCTGGCCGCATCGGCGTAAGCCTCACCCCAGAGTCCCGCCCAACCAGCGCCCGGGCCGTTGCCCGGGCGCTCTGTATGCTGACCGCATGCCGGCATTGACCCGGGGCGCACCGCGGGCCGCGATTCTGGCCATCGTCCTCGGCGTGCTGGCCGCGGCCGTTCCCATCGGCCCAGCCGAGGTTCGTGCCGGCGGAGGCCTGGTCACCGTCACCGACGCGACGTACCTGGTCCAACCCGACCTGGCGCGGGTCCACGTGACCATCGACGCGGTATCGACTTCCTACGAGGCGGACACGT
The DNA here is from genome assembly GCA_038040195.1 of Chloroflexota bacterium. Classification (NCBI taxonomy): domain Bacteria; kingdom Bacillati; phylum Chloroflexota; species Chloroflexota bacterium. The sequence continues at coordinate 117,961 of JBBPIR010000001.1, forward strand.
CGAAAGGGCAGGTCTACTACTCCGGCATCACGATCTCCGTGCCGCCCGGGGTGAGCAACGTGGCCGTCACCTCGGGTGGGTTTTCGCTCCAGGCGAGCGCCTCCACCACGGCCGACGCTACCCGGATCGAGATCGAATTCGGGGCGGCCGTGTATTACGGGCAGAGCTACGGATATCGGATCACGTTCGACATGGTCGACCCGGGCGGGACAGCGGACCGCGACTTTCGGATCGGCCACAGCGTGGCCGCATTCCCGGTCTGGGCCTTTGGCAGCGATGGGGCTTCAGGCAGCAGCGTGGTCGTCCTGCTTCCGCCGACCTTCACTCCGAGCGTGTATGGCGGACCGCTGGGCGAGACCATCGAGGGCGACGGATCGGTTCGGCTCGCCGCCAGCGTGAGCGACGCATCGATCTGGTTCGCCTACGTAACCGCCGAGCGGCCGGGCCTGTTCACCAGCATCCCCTTCACCCTGACCCTGGGCGGCAGGGAGGCCAGCGTGATCATTCGGGCCTGGGACGACGATCCAGAATGGGCGGCTCGCACGCAGGACCTGCTGACCGATGGCCTGCCGGCACTGATGGAGCTCATCGGGCTGCCATGGGCGGTGTTCGGAGACCTCAAGGTCGAGGAGTCGGCCAATCGGCTGGGCGACTACGCGGGGATCTACAACAAGCTGACCGAGAAGATCAACGTCCGCTATGACGCCGATGCCACGGTGACCCTGCATGAAGCCGCCCATATCTGGTTCAACCACGACCTGTTCCGCGACCGATGGATCGGCGAGGCATGGGCCGAGTTCTACGCCGTCCAGTCCGCCGAGGTTATCGGTGTCACGGGCGAGACCTTCACGCTGACCGATGACCTGCTGGCGGCCCAGATCCCGCTCAACGACTGGGCCGGCATCGGGTTCGAGGGGCCCGATGTCGAGGCGTTCGCGTATTCCGCTTCGTACCACCTGGCGGGGCTCATCTTCGATCGGACCGATTTGGAGGGTCTGCGGGCCGTGTGGCGCGCCGCCAACGACGCCGAGATGGCCTACCAGCCACTCCACGCCACGGGTGCGCCCCGCACCGGCGTGGCCATCACCCAGCAGGGCTGGCAGCGCCTGCTGGACCTGCTCGAAGAGCGAACCGGAGCCGACTACGTCGACCTTTGGTCCGCGTGGGTCGTGAACGACGCCCAAAAAGTGCAGCTGACCGAGCGCGCCGAGACGCGCGCGCTCTACTTCGAGGGCGTGGCAGCGGCTGGAGACTGGGAGCTGCCCGAGCTGATCCGCTATGACCTGAGCAGCTGGCAGTTCGAGGACGTCGTCGCCGAGCTCGAAGTGGCGGACCAGGTGCTGGCCAAGGCGGATGCCATCGCGGACATGGCGGCCGACCTGGACCTCATGCCGCCGGACGAGCTGCAGGCTGCGTTCGAGGGCAACGATGGATTGGAATCCGCTCTGGATGAGGGGGAGTCCGAGCTGGCCGCGGTCGAGGACATCAAGGAAGCCACGACCGCGCTGGCCGCGGATCCAGGCTTCGTGGCCTGGGTCGGCCTCCTGTTCTCGGATCCCAGCCTCGAGCTGGCGACCGCCCGTGATGCCTGGGAGGCGGGTGACAGCGCAGCGGCCGCGTCCGGGTCCGGCTCGGTCATCGTCACCCTGGACGAGGCTGGCGACCGCGGCGCAGAGAGGCTGGCGGCGAGCGGCGGCGTCTTGTTGGTGGTTGGGAGCGGGGCCGCCCTCGTCTGGCGACGTCGAGCGCGGCCTCGGCCGCCGGCCGTGGATGAGCAGGCGCCGGCCGCGGATGATCAGGCGCCGGCCGGTGGCGACGACGAGGCGACCGGCTAGGCCGCTGACGCGTCGTCCTGCATCATCCCGAACGGGTTTCCCTCGGGCCTCCCGTAGACTCGTTCATCTTCGTGACCCGATCCATCACGGCCGTCCTGTTGGGCAACTTCACGCTCCGCTTCTCGACGGGGCTAACCGGTGCGCTGCTGCTCTTCTACCTGACCGACCTGCCGAAGTTCGACAAGGACGTCGTCGCCGTGTCGGCATTCACGGCGGGCGTTCTGGGGGCGCTGTACTTCGCAGCCGAGTTGATCTTGTCTCCGTTCTTCGGGATGCTGGCCGACCGGTTCGGGACGCACCGCCTCATGCAGCCGGGCCCGATCATGGGCGGCGTGGCGGTCATCGCCACCGCCCTGACCACCAGCGTCCCGCTGCTGGGAGGGTTGCGCTTCCTGGAGGGAGCGGCCGCAGCGGCCAGTGTCCCCGCCGCGTTGGGCTACATCGCCATCGCCACCTCGCGCAGCCAGGCACTGCGCGGCCGCGTCGTGGCCCGCTTCGAGGTGGCCACCCTGGGTGGGGTGGGCATCGGGTCGGCCGCGGCCGGCTTCCTGTATTCGGCCATGGGCCCAACCGCGTTCTACGTCAACGCCGTGATCTACGGGATCACGCTGCTCATCCTGCGCTACGGGGTCGAGGACCTGCCCGAGCATGTGCCGACCTTGCCGGGCGAGGAGACCGTGCCAGCCGCCCTGTTCCACATCGGGCGCTACCGCGAGGTGCTCCGCAGCCGGCCGGTGTGGCTGCTGGCCCCGACCTGGATCGCGCTCAACGCCCTCCTCGGCTCGTGGGGGACGCAAGCGTTGTTCCAGCTGGTCCAGGAGCCGTCGGATCGCTTCGCGGACCAGGTCCTGATGCGGGGCTTCGAGCCGTGGCAAGCTGGTCTCGTCCTGGGCGTCGGTCTGCTCGTGCTGTTCGGCGGGCTCCTGTACTGGGGCACCCGGTTCACCCGTCTGCGGCGGACGACGATCATCGGGATCGGGTTGGCCGGGGGCGGCGTCTTCGTGGCGGCGGTCCTGGGCGTCAACCACTCGTCCAGCCTGCCCATCTGGTTCCTGGCCGGCCTGCTGGGCATCGCCGCGGCCGGCCTCTTTGTGCTCGCCGGCGCCACGCCCGCCGCGGTTGGCTTCCTGTCCGACGTGAGCGAGGGATACCCCGGCCGGCGGGGCGTGATCATGGGCCTGTACTCGGTGTTCCTGGCCGTGGGCCAGATCATCGGCTCGGTTGTCGCCGGCGTCGCCGCGGAGTGGGGCGGCATCGATGGCCTCCTCATCGCCAGCGGCGGCCTGCTCGTCGTGGCGCTGATCCCGCTCGGGCAGCTGCGCGCGGCGGAGCATCACATGCCCGTGCATCCGGCAGCGGCGGCCGAGGAGTTTGGCGGCGGGGAGTCGCTATCCTAGGCGCCCAATGCGCCTTTCCCGGCTCTTTTTCACGACCCTGCGCGAGGATCCCGCGGAAGCCGAGATGGTCTCCCATAGGCTCCTCGTGCGGGCTGGGTATGTCCGCCAGCTGGGCTCGGGGATCTACTCGCTGCTGCCGCTCGGCTTCCGGGTCACCCGCCGCGTGGAGCAGGTCATCCGCGAGGAGTTGAACGCCATCGGCGGGCAGGAGATGGAGATGCCGGTGGTCCACCCGGCCGACCTGTGGAAGGAGTCCGGGCGCTACCAGAAGATCGGTCCGGAACTGGTCCGCTTCAAGGACCGCGCCGGCCGGGACATGGTGCTGGCCATGACCCACGAGGAGGTGGTCACCGACCTTGTCCGCGACTTCGTGCACAGCTACCGGCAGCTGCCAGCCATCGTGTACCACTTCCAGACCAAGTTTCGCGACGAGCCGCGCTCACGGGGCGGGCTGATCCGGGTCCGCGAGTTCGTCATGAAGGACAGCTACACGTTGGACGCCGACGAGGCGGGTCTCGACCGCGGGTACGAGCTCCACCGCGAGGCCTATGTGAAGATCTTCCAGCGCCTGGGGCTCCCGACCGTGATCGTCGGGTCGGATGTCGGGATCATGGGCGGCAGCGAAGCCCACGAGTTCATGGTCCTCAACGAGCACGGCGAAGACAGCCTCGTCCTGTGCGAGTCGTGCGGGTATGCGGCCAACCAGCAGATCGCGATCGTCGCCCGGCCAGACCCACCGGCCGAAGAACCGTTGACCGCCGAGGAGGTGGCCACCCCCGCCGCGGACACCATCGCCTCGCTGGCCGAGCAGCTGGGGATCGGGACCGAACGGACGGCCAAGGCCATGTTCTACGTCACCGGCGACGGCCGCCTGGTGACCGCCATCCTGCGCGGCGACTTCGAGGTCAACGAGACGAAGCTGACCAACGCCGTGAAGGCGGTGGGTGGGCTGCGGCCGGCCCACGTCGACGAGATCCGGGCCGCCGGCATGGAGCCCGGCTACGCCTCGCCGATCGGTGCCCACGACACGGTGGTGGTGGTCGACGAGCTGGCCGCCCGCTCGCCGAATCTGGTGGCGGGCGCCAATCGGCACGGGTACCACCTGCTGAACGTGAACCACGGCCGAGACTTCATTGCCGACCTGGTGGCGGACATCACCAACGCCCGCGAGGGAGACCCGTGCCCCCAGTGCGGCAAGCCGGTCGTCCTGCGCCACGGGATCGAGGTCGGCAACATCTTCAAGCTGGGCACCGATTTCACGAAGGCCCTGGGCGCCACCTACCTGGCCGAGGACGGCAGCCGCCAGCTGGTGGTCATGGGCAGCTACGGGATCGGCCTGGGGCGCAACGTGGCCTGCATCGTCGAGGAGCACCACGACGACAAAGGGATCGTCTGGCCGCGCGAGGTGGCGCCCTATCCGGCGCACCTGGTCGCCCTGGGCGCCGGCAAGGACCCGGCCGTCGGCGAGGCCGCCGAGGGCCTGTATCAGCGCCTGACCGATGCCGGGGTGGAGATCCTGTACGACGACCGCGATGAGTCCCCTGGCGTCAAGCTGACCGATGCCGAGCTGCTGGGAATGCCGACCATCCTGACCGTCTCGACCCGGTCCCTGGCCGCGGGCGGGGTGGAAGTCACCGATCGGGCCAGCGGCGACCGCGGGATCCGGCCGCTGGCCGACGTGGAGGCCGATCTCGTCGGCGGCGCCGCCTAGACGTCGCGCAGCTGGGGGAAGACCTCGGCGCCCAGCCGCTCCAGGAGGGACGTGTCGTTCACGCCCCGGACGCTGAAGATGACGTGCTGGGCGCCGGCCTCGGCCAGGGCACCCCATCGGTCAATCAGCTGCGCCGGTGAGTCCCGCTCCAGGTCCACGCCCTTGAGCACGCTCCGCTCGATCTCCTCGTATGGGCGCCCCACGCGCTCGCAGTGCTCGCGCAGGACCGCGTATTTGTGACGCAGGGTGTCGGGGTCACCAAACACGTTGGAGGCGTCCGCGTATTGGGCCACCAGGCGCAGCGTCTTCCGCTCCCCGCCCCCGCCGATCATGATCGGGACCCGCGGACGGCTGAGGGACTGGGGCGAGTTCAGCAGCCGGGTAGCGGTGAAGTGCTTCCCGTCGTGCCGTCCCTGGCTGCCGCTGCCCCCGGACCACATGGCGTGGGCCATCTGGAGCGTCTCCTCCAGCATCTCGAAGCGCTTGCCCAACCGGGGGAAGGGCCAGCCCAGGCCCATGGACTCTTCCTCGTTCCAGGCCGCCCCGATCCCGAACCAGGCTCGCCCACCGGACAGCACGTCCAGGGTGGTCGTGGCCTTGATCCAGACGCCGGGTGGCCGGTAGTGGATGCCGCCCACCATCAGCCCCAGGCGTGCCCGCTTCGAATGGGCGGCCATGAAGGCCAGGGCCGTCTGGCCGTCGAGCATCGGCGCCTCCGGCGGACCAACGCCACGGATCTGGAAGAAGTGGTCCATGACCCAAATGGAGTCGAAGCCGACCTCGTCGGCTGTCTGCACCACCCGCGCCAGGGTCGGACCGATGGCGGCTGCGCCGCCGGGCCAGGTGAAGGAGCTGATCTGGAGGCCGAACTTCACGCGGCGGTGGGGGCAGGAATGGCTGCCCCGCGCAACCTCATGACTCGACCGCGACGCCCTTCCAGAAGGCGACGTAGCCCTCGATGTTCTTGGCCGCGTCCGACGGCTCGGGGTAGAACCACGCGGCGTCGCGGTTCTCCGCGCCGTCGACAGCCAGGGTGTAGTAGCTCGCCTCGCCCTTCCACCAACAGGTGGTATGCGTGTCGCTCGGCTTCAGGAACTCGGCTTGCACGGTCTCGGGCGGGAAGTACACGTTGCCCTCAACCATCTCGATGCGGTCGCTCTCCGCGATCACCGCCCCGTTCCAGGTTGCGCGTGCCATGTCGGTAGCGTACTCCGGTTTGCAAAGCGCCAGCGGCGAGCCCAGGAAGCGAAGGTGCGTCGGGGCACCCCCGGGCACGGCACCCCGACGCTGCGGCCCCCAAAGTCCTACGCCACGGCCTCGGCTGTGGCCATCGCCACCGGCTCGTACTCGACATCGGTCAGTCCGCCGGCCAGGTATTGGTCGTAGGCCGCCATGTCGAAGTAGCCGTGCCCCGAAAGGTTGAACAGGATGACCCGCGACTCCCCCGCTTCGCGGGCATCGAGCGCTTCGTCGATGGCGGCCCGGATGGCGTGACTCGACTCCGGGGCTGGAATCAGCCCCTCAGTCCGCGCGAACCGGATGGCGGCCTCGAAGCACGTGTTCTGGCCGTACGCCCGGGCCTCGATGAACCCCAGCTCGTACAAGTGCGATACCAACGGCGCCATGCCGTGGTAGCGCAGCCCGCCGGCGTGGATGGGCGCCGGCCGGAATTCGTGACCCAGGGTGTGCATCTTCAGCAACGGGGTCATGCCCACCGCGTCGCCAAAGTCATACCGATACTCCCCCCGGGTCAGGCTCGGACACGAGGCGGGCTCCACGGCCAGGAACCGGGTCTGGCTGTTCCCCGCTAACCGGTCGCGGAGGAACGGGAACGCGATGCCGGAGAAGTTCGAGCCGCCGCCCGCGCAGCCGATGACGACGTCGGGCGCATCGCCTGCCATCTCCATCTGCTTGATGGCCTCCTGACCGATGACCGTCTGGTGCAACAGGACGTGGTTCAGGGCGCTCCCGATCGAGTACTTGGTGTCCTCGCGGGTGGCGGCCTCCTCCACGGCCTCGCTGATGGCGATGCCCAGGCTGCCGGTCGAGTCCGGATCGGCGGCCAGGACCTGGCGGCCGGCGTTGGTTTCGCGAGATGGGGACGGGACGACCGTCGCGCCCATGGTCTGAATGAAGCTGCGCCGATACGGCTTCTGCTCGTAGCTGACGCGAACCATGAAGACCTTGGTCTCGATCCCGAACAGCGCCCCGGCCAGGGCGAGAGCGCTCCCCCACTGGCCGGCTCCGGTCTCGGTGACCAGGCGCGTCACCCCCTCGGCCTGGTTGTAGAACGCCTGGGCGATGGCCGTGTTCGGCTTGTGGGAGCCGGCCGGCGAAACGCTCTCGTTCTTGTAGTAGATGCGCGCCGGTGTATCCAGCGACTGCTCCAGGCCCAGGGCCCGGATCAGTGGCGAGGGCCGGTAGATGCGGTATGCCTCCCGGACCGGCTCCGGGATCGGGATCAGCCGCTCGGTGCTGACTTCCTGGCGGATGAGCTCCATCGGGAACAGCGGCGCCAGGGCCTCCGGACCGATGGGCTCCCGGGTCGCAGGATGCAGCGGCGGGGGCAGCGGCTCCGGAAGGTCCGCGGCAATGTTGTAGAAGTGCGTCGGGAGCTCGCTCTCGGGGAGCACGAACCGACGCTGCTGACCTGGGGACATGACGGTGACCTCCTGAGAACAACCTGACCCCTCCGTCTCAAAGGACGAGGGGGTCGTCTCGTGGTGCCACCTTTGTTCCCCGGTGTTCTCACCCGGGCTCGTTCGACCACGGCTCGCCTGCCTGCGCCGGCTCACGATGGCCTCGGCCTTGATATCGGTGCCTCTCCGCCGACCGCTACTGGCGCCTGACCCATGTCCGCGCGTTGGCTGCCGGAGCTCCCGGGTCCATTCGCCGATCGCGCCGTCGCCGGGGTCTCACTGGTCCCGACTCCCTGGAGGCTCGCTTGACCGGGTACTCGTCCCGATCGTCGCTGTATTGAACTGTGGCGCGGACGCTACCGACTTGGCACGGCCGCTGTCAAGAGCGGGTCGCCGCCAATGGCCGGAGCCCGACCTCAGAAAGCTCGGCGCGGGCCAGCCGGTCGTATCGCCCGGCGAACCAGTCCCCGAACGGATCGGGGGAGAACTCCAGCAGCTCGTCGTATTCGAGCCGATGCAGGGCCCGCGAGGCGAGCAGCTGTTCTACCTGTCCGGCTTCGAGGGCGTTCGGCGGCCGCCGAACGACGCGCTGTGCGGCCCGAAGTCGGCGCAGCCGGCTCACCCGCCACGGCAGGTAACGGTTCAGCCACGGGATGAGGGCCACCGCGACCAACAACAGAGCCAGCAGGACGGCAATGGCAAGGAGAAGCCGCTCGAGATCGGTCCCGAAGCTGATCAGTGGATTCGCAGCCGCGGCGAACCCCCCACTGACCGCGTCGGCGGCCCCTTCGCCGATCAGTGGGATGCCCCGTATCGACTCTCCCAGCTGGCGCCCCGCACGGCCCAGGTTCGTGCCACTCTCGGCCACGAAGCGTCCGGAGCCGGCGAGGTCGGCAAGAAACAGGTAGAGGCGCAATCCCAGCGTGCCCCATAGCGCTACCCAGGCGAGGGTCGCCACATCGGCGAGCATCTCGCCGAGGCGTGCCCGCGGCAATTCGCTCCAGATGGTCATCTCCGGTACTCCTGATCATGCTTGATTCGTTGACACGGATCTTCGCGGAGCGCGATCATGCGCGCCAAGGAGGTCGTCATGACCGAAGAAGAACGCCGAACCACTGTCACCCAGGAGCCGACCGATACGGCAGCAGGTGCCCAGTCCACGACCACCCGCCGCGAAATCCGGCCCAGTGGGGGTGAGACCTTCCGACGTGTCGTGATCCTGATCTTCGGGATCATCCAGATCGTGATCGGGCTGCGCTTCGTGCTGCTGCTCATCGATGCCGACGAAGCGAACGCGCTGGTGGGCGCCATCCTGAACTTCAGCCAGCTCTTTGTCGGGCCGTTTGAGGGGGTCCTGCGCACGGATGGGCTCGCCGCCCAGGGCTCGTACCTCGACATTACCGCCATCGTCGCCTTCGTCGGCTGGACCCTGCTCGAGGTGATCCTGATTTGGGGCGCGAGAATCTTCCGCCGAGAGCCCGCCTAATCGTCTGCTACGACGGCGAATGCGGGGTATGCCTCGCCGCCGTCGAGCGCCTGCGGAACCTCGACGGCGATGAACGGCTTCGTTTCGTGCCCGCCCAGCGGGTCACGAGCGAGCTCCCTGACTTCGCCGCGCGGATCGAGCCCGGCGCGCTCTCGTCCGCGCTGCACGTCGTAGAGCCCGACGGCCGATGGGTCTCCGGCGCTGAGGCGGTGCTTCGGATCGCGGAGACCGTCCCGCGCTTGCGACCCATCGCGCGACTCGGCCGGCTTCCGCTGGTGAACCAACTGGTGGAGCCCCTATACCGCCTCGTGGCCCGGCATCGGCATCGGCTCAGCCGGCTGCTGGGCTCGGCAGGGTAGGCGGGAGGACCACCTCGAAGCAGGTGCGGCCCGGCGTGGACTCGACGTCCAGGGTCCCACCGTGCTGGACCACGATGTTGTGGCTCAGGTGGAGGCCCAGCCCTGTCCCCACCCCGGGCGGCTTGGTGGTGAAGAACGGCTCGAAGATCTTGGACAGCGTCGCCGGCGGGATGCCCGGTCCGGAGTCGCAGATCGTGACGCGGACCCCGCCGCCATCGGTCCGTTCGACCCGAATGCTGATCTCGCCGCGGCCGTCCATGGCATCGGCCGCGTTGTCGAGCAGGTTGGTCCACACCTGGTTCAGCTCGCTGCCCCAGCCCTCGATCTCGGGCAGGTCGGGAGCGTAGTCCCGCGTGACGGTGACCTCGTTCAGCTTGTGGGCCAGGATGAGCAGCGTGTCGTCGATGCCCCGGCACACGTTGAAGCGCTGGACCGGCGCCTGGTCGAGGTACGCGTAGCCCTTCACCGCCCCGACGATGGCGCTGATCCGCTCGGCGGCCATCTGGATCTCGGCCAGCAGCTCGTCGGCGGTGGCCACGCTGGCCAGCCAGCGCACTGCGGCCTCAACCTCGGCCGGGGGAAAACCGACTGCCGCCGTGCGGACATCGGCGGCCGTCCAGCCAGCGGCGGCCAGCATTCCGGCTGACTCGTCAGGATCAGCGGTGTCCGGCAGGCCGGCCTCACGCAGGGCGGCGGCGATTTCATCGACGCGGTCCGCGCGAGCCAGCGGATCTAGGGCTACGCCGGCGTCGGATGGCCTGGCCCCCAGCAGGGTCGCCAGCCGGGGATCGCCGGTGACGATGGCGGAAGCCGCGTCATTCCGCTGCCGAATCGCTTCTGCCAACGAGGCTGCCGACCGACGGATGGCCGCCGCCGGGTTGTTCAGCTCATGGGCCAACCCGGCCGCCAGCGTCCCCAGGCCGGCCAGCTTCTCGCGTTGGCGGAGGGCCTCCTCCATTCCCCGCAGCCGCCCGGTGATGGTGCGAATGAGCGCCAGGACGGCCTCCGGACCAGCGGACAGGAGGTCGCCCAGGGCGGCATACGGGATCCGCAGGACGTCCACCTGGTCGACGGCCCGGACCGACGCCATCCGTTGGCCCCGCTCCAGGCCGGCGATCTCGCCCTGGATCGACCCGGGGCCCACCCGGTTGAGGTAGACATCGGCGTTGCCCGACCGCTTCGTGATTTCCAGCTGGCCGGCGACCACCACGTACAGGTCCTCGGCCGGATCACCCTCCCGGATCAGGTACTCATCCGGACCCAGGTGTAGGGGCTCGGTGTGCCCCGCCAGCCGTTCGAGATATTCGTCGGCGAGCTCGGCGAAGAGGGGCGTGGCCCGCAGCTGTTCGGCACGGGTACTGGCCACGGCGGTTACAGCGTGGCGAGGTAGTGGTGGACGAACTGGATGGCCATGGCGCCCTCCCCCACCGCGCTGGCGATGCGCTTGACCGATTGGGACCGGACGTCGCCAGCGGCGAAGACGCCGGGCACGCTCGACTCCAGCAGGAAGGGCTCCCGATCCAGGCCCCAGCCGGCCGGCCGCTTCCCGTCATGGAGGACGGCAGGGCCGGTAGCCACGAATCCGGCCTCGTCACGCTCCACATCGTCGGGCACCCAGTCGGTCCGTGGCTGCTGCCCGATGAACACGAACAACGCGGCCACGGGCAGCGTTTCGGAGGTCGGGCTGGTGCCGTCGCCTCGGTCGCAGGTCAGGCTCGCGGCGGCCAGGTGGCCCTCCCCGGCGACGGCGCTGAGCGCCGTCTGGTAACGAACCTCGATGTTCGGGCAGGCGGCGATCTGGTCGATCAGGTACTGGCTCATGGAGGACAGGGCGGGGGTCCTCACCATGAGCAGGACCCGTTTGGCGAAGCCGGCGAGGTACATGGCGGCCTGACCCGCCGAGTTGCCGCCGCCCACGACCCCGACCTCCAGGTCGCGATACAGGACGGCCTCGGTGACCGCGGACCCGTAATAGACGCCGGCCCCAGCCAGCTCGGCGGCGCCGGGGATCTCGAGCTGGCGGTAGCTGACCCCGGTGGCGATCACCACCGTCTGACAGCTGATCTCCGACCCGTCGTCGAGGGTGATGATCCGATACGGGTCCGCGCGCCGGATGGCGGTGACCTCCCGGGGGGACAGGATCTCGGCACCCAGCCGGCGGGCCTGGGTCAGCGCCCGGCGTGCGAGCTCGCCGCCCGACAGGCCGGCTGGGAAGCCAAGGTAGTTCTCGATCCGACTGGTGGTTCCGGCCTGCCCTCCGGGCGCCTCGCGCTCGATGAGGACGGTCTTGAGCCCCTCCGACGCCCCGTAGACCGCGGCTGCCAGACCCGAAGGTCCGCCGCCCACGATGGCGAGGTCGTAGAACGGCAGCGCGGCCACGGTCTGGATCCCGACCTTCTCGGCGATCTGACGGGTGGATGGGTTGTGCAGCAGGGTGCCGTCTTCGAGCACGATCAGCGGCACGGCAGGGTCGATATCGGCTTCGGCCATGCCCGCGCCCAACGCGACCCGCCGCCCCTCCGGGTCGGCGACAGGATCGAGCCACTGGTACGGGACCTGGTTGCGGGTCAAGTAATCGCGGATGTCGTGGCCGCGGGCTGCCCAGCGGCCCGCCACCAGGCGCAGGCCGCTGAACGGCGGACGGTAGCCAGCTGCCCAATCGGCCAAGAGTTCGTCGAGGATCGGGTACAGCTTGTCCTCGGGTGGATCCCACGGCTTGAGCAGGTACTGGTCGAGCCGGATCTCGTTGATGGCGCGGATGGCGACATCGGTATCGGCATAGGCGGTGAGCAGGACGCGCCGAGCGTCCGGCTGGAGGTCGATCGCCTGGGCCAGGAACTCGATCCCGGTCATGTTCGGCATCCTCTGGTCCACCACGAACACGGCTACCGGATCGCCCCGAACGGTCAGCTCGCGGACGGCGTCCAGCGCCTCCGCGCCAGCGCTGGCAGCCACGATCCGGTAGTCCTTGGCGTAGCGCGTCCGCAGGTCCCGTTCGATGGCGCGCAGGACCGGGATGTCGTCATCGACACACACGATGGTGGGGCGGGTGGCCACGATCGGAGTCTAGCCGTCGCGGATCACGCGCGGGTCAGGATAGGATTCGGCTCATGAGCCCCGCCCACCAGCGCGCCGACGTCGTCATTGTGGGCGGCGCGGTCATCGGTTCGGCGGTCGCGTCGTTCCTGGCCCGGGATCCTGATTTCTGGGGCAGCGTCCTGGTCATCGAGCGCGACCCGACGTACGCCACCGCATCGACCACCCTGTCGGTGGCATCGGTCCGCCAGCAGTTCTCCACCCCGGTGAACATCCAGATGAGCCAGTTCGCGGTGCAGGTCCTCAAGCACCCTGACCTGTGGTTCCCCCTCCTCGACCCGGTCCCGGAGTTCGACTTCGTCGAAGGCGGGTACCTGTTCCTGGCCTCGGCGGGCGGTGGGGGGATCCTGTGGGCCAACCATGCCATCCAGCGTGAGGAGAACGTGCAGGTCGTCATCCTGTCCCCCGACGAGCTGAGCCACCGGTTCCCGTGGCTGACCACCGAAGACCTGGCCGGCGGGTCGCTGGGCACGTCCGGCGAGGGCTGGTTCGACGCGACCGCCATGATGCAGGCGTTCCAGAACTCGGCCCGGGCCTCGGGCGTCAAGTACCTCACCGGGGAGGTGACCGGCATCCTGTCGTTCGGCGGGCGGGTGGACGCGGTCATGCTGTCGGACGGCCGGCTGATCGAGTGCGGGACGCTGGTCAACGCGGCCGGTCCGCGGGCCGGGGCGGTGGCCCGCTTCGCCGGCGTGGAGCTCCCGGTCGTGCCGCGCAAGCGGATGGTCTATTCATTCTCGTGCCGAAAGGAGATCCCCGACGCGCCGCTGGTCATCGACCCCAGCGGGGTGTACTTCCGTCCCGATGCGCCGCACTACATCGGCGGGTATTCGCCTCGCGACGGGGAGCCGGATCCGGACACCCTCGACCTGACCGCCGACCTCGCCCCGTGGGAGGACCGCGTCTGGCCGGCCATGGCCCACCGCGTGCCCGACTTCGAGGCGGTCAAGATGCGGCGCGCGTGGGCCGGTCATTACGAGGTCAACACCGTCGACCACAACGCGATCATCGGCCCCCACCCGGAGGTGAAGAACCTGCTGTTCGCCAATGGCTTCTCGGGGCACGGTCTCCAGCAGGCGCCGGCCGTAGGCCGCGGCCTGGCCGAGCTGATCATCCACGGCGCCTATCGGACGATTGATCTGACCCCGCTCGGCTACGAGCGGATCGCGCGGGGGCAGCCCCTCCGCGAGCTGAACGTGGTGTAGCCGATGCGCGGTCTGGTCGCGATCGGGGTGGGCATCGGAGTGGTGGCGATCCTGGCCGTGGTGGCGGTGGGGTTGTCGGCCGCCCAGGATCCGGGCCAGTTCCCGGCCGACTCGCCCCAGGCCGCACTCCAGGAATATCTCCAGGCGTTCGAGGAAAAGGATTACGAGGCCGCGTATGCCTCCTTCTCGGCGGACGTCAAGCGCCAGATGAGCCTCGAGGAATTCGAGCGTGCGGCCACGGATTACGGGATGTACGCCACCGAGTCGCGCCGCGTTGTGTACGACGGCATCGACCAGGTCCAGACCGGTGGTGACGAACGCGCGACGCTGCGGCTGACGGTCGAGGTCAGCTACGGCGACGTGCTGTTCGCTGACCGATACTCGTACCCGACCGAGGTTCGCATGCTGCGCGAGGATGGGGTCTGGCGCATCGATCAAGCCCTGGTCCATCTCGACCTCGCACCCGTCCCTGCACCCGCTCCGGCCGACTAGAGGGCCATACCGATGCAAGCCGCTCGACGGCTGTACGTCTACCTCCTGTCGGGAGTGTCGCTTGGCTTCGTCCTGTTCGGGCTCCAATCGCTGGTCCGGGTCCTGCTCGAAACGTTCGGCATGAGCGGGGACGTGCTGTCGGGCCAGCTCGAGGCCAGCCAGCAGCTCAGCGGGGCGCTGGCCCTGGTCGGCGTGGGCACCCCCGTGTGGCTCCTCCACTGGTGGTTCGCCGAGCGCAGCATCCGTCCCCAGCACGACCCATCCGACGCCGAACGTCAGTCCGCCCTGCGGGCCCTGTACTTCGCGTTGCTGCTGGCCATCCTGCTGGCCATCTCAGCCTTCGCGATCAGCGACCTCGTCTTCGGGCTGCTGGCCGACCTCCTCCCGGCCCCGGACGCGTATTCCGGTTCTCCGGCCGGCCCGGCGCTCGCGACGGCGCTGGTGGGTGGCGCAGCCTGGGGGTACCACGCGCTCCTGCGGCGACGCGACATGGCCGCGGGGGAGCTGCGCCGCGCGGCCGTGTGGTTGCCGCGGGCCTATCTGTATGGGGCCGCATTTGGGGGCGCGGTCTGGTCGTTGACGAGCCTCGTCCCTCTCGTAGATGCCGCGGTCCGGAGCGCGGTCGGCGACACGGTCGAGCCGTACGTGTGGATCGGCTCAGTCGGACCGACCATCGTCGGGGCGGCGATCTGGGTTGGACATGCCTGGTATGCCAGCCGCCTGCGTACCGATCCCGGCTGGCGCGGCGCCAGCGAGCGGGGTGCGCGGCTGCGCCTCGGATACCTGGTGGCCCTGATCGTGGTCGGCGTGACCGGCACCATCGCCCTCGTGTCAGCCGCGCTTGAGCCGTTGCTGGCGGCCCCGCTGGGCGTGGGTCGACCGCCGGACCAGATCCTCCCCGCCATGGCGACCGGCGCGATCGCGTCCCTTCCGTTCGCACTTGCGTGGTGGTTCCACGCTCGGACCCTGCGGCGAGAGGCCACGGTCGATGTCGATGCGGATCGACCGGGGCTGGCCTGGCGGCTGGAGCACGTGGCGGTCGGCCTGACCGGGCTCGCGTTTGCGGCTGCGGGCACCGCCCGCCTGATCACGATCACGCTTGACACGACTCTCGGCGCGCATCCCGAGCTCAGCAGCCCGGTCAGCGAATTGGCCCTCGACCTCCCGCTGGCGATCCTCGGAGGGGCGGTCTGGATCTGGGCCTGGGTGCCCATGGAGCGGCGACACCAAGCATTTCCCCAGGCCGAGGCGGCGTCGACGGTACGCCGGGCTGGGCTGCTCATCGTGCTGGCCGTCGCGGTCATCGCCGGGCTGTCCAGCCTGGCGCTGATCCTGTATCGGCTCTTCGGGTTCCTGCTGGGCGCCGGGTTGAGCGGGGACGCCGTCGGGGAGCTGAGCACCCCGGCCGGCATCCTGCTCGTCGCCCTGGTGGCTGGGCTGTATCACGGTCTGGCGTTGCGCGGGGACCTCGCCCTGGCGCTGCCACCGCAACCCCAACCCGGCGTAGCCGAGCGTGAGCCAGCCGCGGCCGTGCCGGAGCCGATCCCTGCCGAGGAGGCCCACTGGGAGAGCGAAGGCGGGCCGGTGCTCCCGCCCGGCATCCCGTTGACGCTCCGCGGGCCGGATGGCTCGGACGTCGAGGCAGCGCTGAAGGCGGCACGCGACGCGCTGCCGGAGGGCTACCGCCTGGAGCGCAGCTGATCCATGTGCGGCCGATTCGCGCAGCCACATTCCGCGGAGGAGCTGGGCCGCATCTTCCGGGCCCGGCCGACGGTCGACCTCCCGGGTGAGCGGTACAACGTGGCGCCCACCGACGAGGTGGCCGGCGTCGTCGAGCACCATGGGGAGCGGGTTATCGAGCCGTTCCGGTGGGGTCTGGTCCCGTGGTACGCGGAGGACCGGAGGGGGGCGGCGCGCCTCATCAACGCGCGGGCCGAGACGGTGGAGCGCTCCCCGGCCTTCCGGACCTCGTTCGCCAAGCGCCGCCTCATCGTCCCGGCCGCCGCGTTCTACGAGTGGCATCGGGCGGACGGCCGTCGCGAGCCGTTCGCCGTGCGGCGCCGGGATGGGGAGCCGCTGGCCCTGGCCGGGGTGTGGGCCGTCTGGCGGGAGGCGGACACCGGGGAGCGGCTGTACACGTGCTCGATCCTGACCACCGTCCCGAATGACCTGGTCTCGCCCATCCACAACCGGATGCCGGTGATCCTGGATCCTGCCGACTGGGACCTGTGGCTGTCGGAGGACGCAGGGCTCGCCGAGCTGCGAGCGCTCTTGTTCCCGTTTCCGTCCCAGCCCCTGGACGCCTACCCCGTCTCGGCCGCCGTGAACAGCGTCCGCAACGACGGGGCCGAGCTTCTGGCGCCCATCGGGTGACGGTCCTCGACCTGCCGCCGGGGGCGCTGGTCGTGCTGATCGGCCCGGCGGGGAGCGGGAAGTCGACCCTGGCCGCCCGACACTTCTCCTCGACCGAGGTGCTCGCCTCGGACGACTACCGCGCGGCCGTCGCCGGCGACGCGGGCGACCAGTCCGTGACCGGCCAGGCGTTCGGCCGCCTGCATGCCGACCTGGAGCGCCGGATGGGTGCCGGCCAGCTGACCGTGATCGACGCAACCAACGTCCAGGGATGGGCCCGCCGCCGGCTCCTGGCCGCGGCCGCTCGTCATCGCCGCCCGACGATCGCCTTGGTGCTGGCCCTCCCGCTGGAGATCAGCCTGGCCCGCAACGCCGCCCGGACCGACCGACGTGTCCCGCCCTCCGCGGTTCGCAGACAGGATCGCTTCCTGCGGGCGTCGTTGCCGAAACTCGAGGAGGAGCGATACGACACCGTCGCGGTGCTCACCGACCCCGACCAGGTGGAGAGTCTCGAGGTGCGCCGGATTCGGGACACAACGTAATGTCCCGAAGGAACGGCACCCGACCCTTTGATGCAATCTCCGGAGCCGTCACCAGGACCTTGATGCAATCTCAGACCCGGATCGTGCTGCCCCTTCGGGACTCGAGAATCATAGGCCCCCACCTAACATCCCCACAATAGGGGTTATCCACCACTTTCCAGCCTAATTGCACACTCATCCACAGGTTCTCCACATCTCCGACCAGCGCTGATAACCTGCCCACAACATGGATCCGCACCGTTCCGGCGGCTGGAAGAAGTCCTCCGCGGAGCTCGTGAATAGCTTCGCAGCCGCGATCGCGGCGCTCCCCGAGCTCGAACGTCGCCAGATGTTCGGCTACCCGGCGGCCTTCGCCAACGGCCACCTGGTCACCAGCCTCCACCAAGAACGTTGGGTCGTCCGTCTACCCGATGCGGGCCTCGCGGAGCTGGCGATGTTGGGCGGCACGCGGTTCGAGCCCATGCCCGGCAGGCCCATGCGCGGCTACCTTGCCTTCCCGGCGGACATGGTCGCGAACCCCGACGCCCTCCAGCCGTGGCTGGAGCGGGCGCTCGCGCATGTGCTCCAGATGCCGCCCAAGGAGAAGGCGAAGCGTTGACCTAGGCGGGCCGTCGCGCGAGGCGCAGTACGTGACCAGCTCGCGGGTTTTCATCGGTCTGGCCGCTCGCGGATCACGGGTCCATACTAAGTTGCATGACGACCGAGGCGGCGCTGGCGGACTGGCTGGACCGATACGAGCAGGCGTGGCGCAACAACGATGCCGCCCAGATTCGGGCGCTGTTCACCGACGATGCGATCTACCGCTGGCACCCCTGGGAGGAGCCCGCCGACGGTGCGGATGGCGCCGACGAGATCGTTCAGGCCTGGCTCGAGCAGCCCGACGATCCGGACGACTGGACCCTCGAATGCGAGCCCCTGGCCATCAACGGCGAGCTGGGCGTGGCCCGCTGCGTGACGCGCTACCGGGCCACCGCCCGCGGTCCGGCCCGGGTCTACCACAACATCTGGCTCGTATCGCTCACCGATGACGGGCGGTGCGCGGAGTTCACCGAGTACTACATGAAGGAGCCCATTGAGGAGACGGCCTGAACCGATGGCGTTCGGGGTGTGGGGTTCGCCGAGCGACCGAGGCTCGCATCACAGTCGTTCGTGATATCGCGCTAACGTGCTACGCGATAGCACGAAGCGTTGTGAGCAGACCGCCGGCGGGCTGACGGCCGGTCAGCGCCACCGCCGGGTCAGGTAGCCTGCGGAGCGTGCCCGCCACCCTTCACGTCCTCCACGCCGGATACGTCGACGAGCGGGGCGTCGGGGCAACGGTGAGCCTGGTCCTGGACGGAGCCGCCCGGATCGTGGTCGACCCCGGGATGGTGGCCGACAGAGAGCAAGTGGTGCCGGGCCACGGTCCGCCATTCCGGGTCGCGGGCGCATCGGTATCCTGAGCGGCGTGAGCGTCGATCGGCTGGAGCACTCCGAGGAATGGAGGGTCCGGACCTTTGAGCTGGACTCCAACGGGCACGTCAACAACGCCGTCTATCTGAATTACGCCGAGCAGGTGGCGGTGGACCACGCCGAGGCCCTGGGATTCGGGCGGGAGTGGGCTGACCGGCACCAGGTGGCGTGGGCGGTGCGTGAGCATCACGTGGTTTACCACCGCCCGGCCGTGTACCGGGACCTGCTGCTGCTGACGACCCGGGTCCAGTCCCTGGGCGGGGTGCGCGCCGTCCGGCACACGACGATCCGGCGCGAGGCTGACGGGGAGCTGCTGGCCGAAATTACGACCCAATGGGTGTGCCTCAAGCTGCCCGAGCAGCGTCCGACCCGGATCCCGGCCGACCTGAAGGCCGCCTACGCCCGCGACCTCGAGACCGATGCCGCGGGCGCGTGAGATCGGCATCCTCATCGGACGCGGCAGGCCCGGTCAGAACAACGCGATCACCGACGTGGCGGGGGTGCGGGTGGGCCACACGACCCTCATCTCGGGAGACGGCCCTTTGGTGATCGGCAAGGGCCCGGTCCGCACCGGCGTCACGGTGATCGTTCCGCACGACGGTGACATCTGGCGCGAGCCGGTCTTCGCGGGCTGTTTCACGCTCAACGGCAACGGGGAGCTGACCGGCCTGGAGTGGATGCGCGAGTCAGGGTTCCTGGGCGGTGCGATCGGGCTGACCAACACCCACAGCGTGGGCGTCGTCCACGACGCCCTGATCGCACAGGCAGTGTCGGGCTCCCAGCCCGGCGCGGAGTCCTGGGCCCTCCCCGTGGTCGGTGAGACATGGGATGGCCAGCTGAATGACATCAACGGCTTCCATGTCCGGGCTGAGCACCTTCAGGCGGCGCTGGAAGCGGCCCGCGAAGGTCCGGTGGCCGAGGGAAACGTGGGCGGCGGGACTGGGATGATCTGCCACGAGTTCAAGGGTGGGATCGGGACCGCATCGCGGGTCCTGCCGACCGAGGCGGGTGGCTGGACGGTGGGGGTGCTGGTGCAGGCCAACTACGGTGACCGCGACCAGCTGCGGATCGACGGCGTGCCGGTCGGTGAGGCGATCGGTGCCCGCGAGGTGCCCAGCCCGTGGCCCGTCACTCGCAGCCCGTTGACGCCCATGTCCGCGCGAGCCGGCTCGGAGGGGGGCTCGATCATCGGGATCGTGGCCACCGACGCGCCGCTGCTCCCCCACCAGTGCGAGCGCCTCGCGAAGCGGGCCGCGATCGGCGTGGCCCGGGTCGGCGGCTACGCCTCCCACGGGTCGGGTGACATCTTCGCCGCGTTCGCGACCGGGAACCGGAACCTCTCCGCGACGGCCCGGGGGACGGCTGACCAAGGCCTCACCGCGCCCGCTCGGCTGGTCGTCGACGGCGCCATCACGCCGCTCCTTCTGGCGACCGTGGAAGCGGTCGAGGAGGCCATCGTCAACGCCCTGTTCGCGGCGGACACAATGGTCGGTCGAGACGGCATCACGGCCCATGCCCTGCCCCATGACCGGGTGATCGAGGTCATGCGCCGATACGGCCGGGCCGCGGCCGTTCCCTGAGGTCTAGCCGCCGGCGCGCTCCACGAACTTCCCCAGGACCGTGTCCCAGCCGGTGTCGTAGCCGGCAACCCGATCCGCGGCCGCGTCGCCGTGGACGTCCCAGCCGCGATGGTCGAGCTCGACCCGGGTCGCGTTTGGGCCTTCGGCGACGAACCGGATCGTGAGCTGCGTGGCCAGGGCCGGGTCATACCCGGGGTGCCAGGTCGTCGAGAAGCTGCCCGGTGGATCCCAGGCGGTGATCGTTCCCCAGACTTCGGTCCCATCCGGAGTGCGCTCAAAGATGCGGCCACCGACGGCGCCGTCCATGACGACCTCCACGGCGGCTGACTGTGCCACCGAATGCGTGACCCCCGGCCACCACGTCCCGATCCCATCCGTGAACAAGCGGAACGCCGCCTCCTGCGACAGCGGCACTATCACGCTCTTGCGGACCACCGCGTCTGTCTGTGTGTCCATACCTCTACTCCTTCGCTGCTGACTCCGAGGCGACCCGGTATGCCTCCAGGGCCCGGCCCCAGAACTCCTCCATCCAGGTGCGGAGCGCACCCAGCCCGTCGGTGCTGACGGCGTACACCCGGCGCGTCCCATCGGGCCGGACCGATACCAGCCCGGCATCCATCAGCACCCGGAGGTGCTGCGACACGGCTGGGCGGGTCACGGGCATCCCATCCGCGATCTGATGCACGGCCATCGGGCCGGACAGCAGCCGCTCGAAGATGCGGCGCCGGGTCGGGTCGCCCAGCGCACCGAGGACATCCAGTTGGTTAGTATCCACTAACCGTTAGCCTACACTTACGTGTTGGATTGCGTCAAGGGGTTCCCGGCGGCTCGTATCATCGGCATCCGATGAGCGGCTTCATGCGCGGTCTGCGGTCGAACCTGGGCGCCCTCGAGGAGCGCAACTTCCGGCTGCTGTGGCTGGGCCAAACCGGCTCGACCCTCGGGGATGGCCTCTCGTTCGTCGCCATCGCCTTCGCCGTGCTGGAGATCGGCGGGACGGCCACCGACATCGGGATCGTGTTCGCGGCCTTCTTCCTGCCCAACGTCGTCTTCCTGCTGGTCGGCGGGGTATGGGCGGACCGGCTGCCGCGCAACTACGTGATGTTGACGAGTGACGGCGTCCGGGCGGTAGTGCAGATCGGCCTCGCGCTCCTCCTGTTCTCCGGATCGGCCCAGGTGTGGCACATCGTGATCGCCGCCGCCCTGCATGGGACCGCGTCCGCGTTCTTCGTGCCGGCAGCGACCGGGCTCATGCCCCAGGTGGTCAGCCCGGACCGGCTCCAGCAGGCAAACGCCCTCATGACCATCTCGCGCAGCGCCGCCTTCGTCATCGGTCCGGCCGTATCCGGCCTCCTCGTTGCGGCAGGTGGACCGGGCGTCGTGTTCGCGGTGGATGCGGTCACGTACGTGTTCTCGATGGTCACCCTGGCCCTGCTCCGGATCGAACGGGCCCTTGCAACCGTTGTCCGCGAGTCGTTCCTGTCCGAGCTGGCCCACGGCTGGCGCGAGGTCCGGTCCCGCGATTGGCTGATCGGGTCACTGGTCGTGTTTGGGGTTTCGAACATGGCAATGGGCTCGTTCATGGTCCTAGGCCCGGTCATTTTCGAACGCGAGCTCGGCGGAGCGGCGACCTGGGGCCTGGTCATGACGGTGGGTGCATTCGGGGCCCTCCTCGGCGGGGGAGTGGCCCTGCGCTGGAAACCGGCTCGCCCGCTGGCCGTGGGGTTCGCGCTCATGCTGATCGGTGCCACCCGCACGCTGTCGCTCATTCCCCCGCTGCCCGTCCTCGCCATCGCGGTCGCTGGCCTGGCGACGCTGGCCGCAATTTCGATCTCGAACACGTTGTGGGAAACCGTGCTCCAGCAACGGATTCCGCAGGAGTCCTTGTCGCGCGTGTCGTCGTACGACTGGATGGTGTCGCTCGCGTTCCAGCCGATCGCCTTCGTGCTGGTAGGCCCCCTGGCGGACACGATCGGCGAGGTGCCGACCCTGCTCCTCGCGTCGGCCATTGCCCTTGCCGCCAACTTCGGCGCGCTTCTCGTCCCCAGCATCCGCAACATGCGTCGGCTCGAGACCGATCCCGCCACCGAGGTGGCGGGCGAGGCATCGATGCCCATCACCACGGGTGGCTCGGTCCCCTGATCCTGAGACGTATGGCCCGCGCCCTGGTCGTGAGTAGACTGGGGGCATGTTCTCGTTCCTGGCCGGTCGCAAGTCGACCATGCCCGATCCCGCCAAGGCCCTCCCCGGGCGCGCGACGCCGCTCCCCACCGCCGAGCGCCACCTCCTCAACGGCCAACCCCTTCAGGGCCCGTACCCGGAGGGCGCCCAGATTGCCGACTTCGCTGCGGGCTGCTTCTGGGGCGTCGAGAAGACGTTCTGGCAGATCCCTGGCGTGATCGTGACCGCGGTGGGGTACCAGGGCGGCTATACCCCCAACCCAACCTACGGCGAGGTCTGCTCCGGGGAGACCGGCCATGCCGAGGCGGTGCGCGTGGTGTTCGACCCGGCTCGGGTCACCTACGAGCAGCTGCTCAAGGCCTTCTGGGAGGAGCATGACCCCACCCAGGGCATGCGCCAGGGCAGCGACATGGGCACCTCGTATCGGTCAGCCATCTACACCCATACCGATGCCCAGCGCGAGGCCGCGCTGGGGTCGCGCGAGATGTACGGCCGCGAGCTGGCCAAGGCCGGATACGGACCGATCACGACCGAGATCGCCGATGCGGTGCCGTTCTACTTCGCCGAGGACTATCACCAGCAGTACCTGGCCAAGAACCCGAACGGCTACTGCCCTGTTCATTCGACCGGCGTCATCTTGCCGGTCGAGCAGATGGAGCAGGTCTAGCCGGAAAAGTCCCAGGGGCGGCTAGGGTCGGAGGCGACCGAAGTTCCGGCGGGAGTTTCGTCGCGCGGGCCGCTGCGACCGTGCGTCCGAGGCGCCCGACCACCGCCCGATGCTGGCCTGGCTGCCGGCTGGGACATATCCCGGGTGGGGCCTGGGGGTGCCGGCCCGTGGTCGACCCTGGGGGTGACGCTGCGGTCGACCGCTCCCTTGTCCGGTGCGCAAACGGATCGACTGGGGACGGATAGTCCGGTCCGGCTCGAAGCCCGGGATGACCTCGACCGGGATGGCATGACCGAGAAGCCGTTCGATATCGCGCAGGAGCTGCCCTTCGTCGACACAGACCAGCGAGATGGCGATGCCGTCCACGCCCGCGCGACCGGTGCGCCCGATGCGATGGACGTAGTCGTGGGCCACCATCGGCAATTCGAAGTTGACGACGTGCGGAAGCGCGTCAATGTCCAGGCCGCGCGCGGCGACCTCGGTCGCGATGAGCAGGGTGACACGCCCCGCCTTGAAGTCGGCCAGGGCTCGCGTCCGCTGTGGCTGGCTCTTGTTGCCGTGGATGGCCGCGACCGCGATGCCGTCCCGCTGGAGCTGCTCCGCCAGCCGGTTGGCGCCGTGCTTGGTGCGGGTGAAGACGAGCGCCTGGTCGATCTTCCGCGACCGAACCAGCTGGCTCAGGAGCTCGCGCTTGCGCTCACGGTCGACCGGGTGGATGACCTGCTCGACGAGCTCGGGAGGTGTGTTGCGAGCGGCAATCTGGACCTGGGCCGGGCGGTCGAGGAGCCCATCGGCCAGGCGGCGAATGTCGTTCGAGAAGGTGGCCGAGAACAGCAGGTTTTGCCGCTTGGCGGGCAGTCGGGCCAGGATCCGTCGGATGTCGCGAATGAATCCCATGTCGAGCATGCGGTCCGCTTCGTCCAGAACGAGCACCTCGACCCCGCCCAGGTCGACGGTGCCCTGGCCGAGGTGATCGAGCAGCCGACCCGGTGTTGCGACCACGATCTCGGCGCCGGCACCCAGGGCGCGCACCTGGGGATGGAATCCGACACCGCCGAAGACCGTGGTCGACCGGATGGCCCGATGCCGGCCGTAGGTGCGGACACTCTCTTCCACCTGCATGGCCAGCTCCCGGGTGGGAACCAGGACGAGCACGCGGACCCGGCGACGGCCGTCGGGGCGCGGCGAGGCGTTGAGGCGCTGAAGGATCGGCAACACGAAAGCGGCCGTCTTGCCGGTGCCGGTTTGGGCGCCGGCCAGCAGGTCACGCCCGGCGAGGACGAAGGGAATCGCCTCGCGCTGGACGGGGGTCGGCTCGGTGTAGCCGGAGTCCGCGACAGCGCGGAGCAGGTCGGGCGACAGCCCGAGGTGAGCAAAGGACACGGTGGAAATTCTCCTGACGAGGCCCTCCCGCATGATGCGGGGCCCGGTCAGGGCATGGGTGAATCGGGGTTCAGCGGCAAGGGGCCGGGACGCAGACCGAGGCGTCCGTGGAAACCCGGGGAATCCGCACCTTACCACACGCGCCGGAGATGGGCCGAAGCCGGGGCTACTCCCCCGCCACCTCGATCTCACGCCAGGCCACCCAAGACGGACTGGCGGTCGTCTCGATGCGCAACCAGCGGACCGCCGGCCAGGTCCCAGGTGAGTTGAGCCTTAGGGTCTGGTAGTCGGTCGTTACGCCGCTCAGGGTTCCCAGCAGCACCAGTTCGCCCCCGGCATCGACGCGGCCCCACACATGATGCTCGGTAACACCCGTGGGGGTTTGGGCGACGGTCAGCCGGAGCTCCGATAGGCTGGTGGCCTGGCCAAGATCGATCTCGATCCAGGCTGGCCACCCTCTGCCGGCGTTCCAGATCGTGTCCGGGTTGCCGTCGACCGCGTTCTCGACGGGCGCGTAGGCAGAGGACGCCGTGACGGGACGGCGCCAGGCAAGATTGCCGCCCGGGCCGCCCAGCCCAAGCGAGGCTCGGTCATCGAAGTACCGGTTTACCAGGGCCGTGAAGGTGTCTGGATCGGTCTCCGGCAGCACCCGGTCCGGGTGGTCGTTCCACGACTGGAAGATGACATGGTCGGGCCGACCGCCGTCGCGATCTTCGTGGTCGAGGGCATGCTGGCCTGCCAGGTGGACCCATTGCTCGTCGGACGGAGCGCCACCACCGTTGTAGAGGATGCCGACCGGGATGGAGCGCGCCACTCCGGCCGCTTCAACTTGCAAGGCGAGCGTCGACCAATTGGGCCTCGACCAGTCGGAGTCCAGGTGCATGAACGCCATCGGCTCGCCCACCGCGGCGTGATAGGCGTCCATCCACTCGGCCAAACCATCGGCCGATACCAGGCTGGGGGTCGGCTCGATATCCCCGACCACAACCCAGGGGAACTCCTCGCGCACCGCCGTCACGAATTCGGCCACGCCCTGCGCCACCCGGTCCACCGGCCACTGGCACGCGTTTGAACCGCCGTATACGTGCGCGTAGTACCACGGCTCGTCGAGGGCGATCACCTGCAGCGTTCCGCCAGCCTCCTTGATCCGCTGTGCCAGCCGCCGCCCCGAGTCGGATCCCGCGAATCCCTCGACCCCCTCTCCGCAGCCCACGGGGTCTAGCGGGCCGGCCTCCACGGCCAGGATCATGCCGCGTGCCCGGATGCCGTCGATAGCCGTGCGCAGCAGGCTCGTGCTCGCGCTGTCCACCCACTCCCCATACAGCTTGAAGACATCGATCCGGTCGGCGGCCTGCGTCCACTCGGCGTCGTCGGCGAATAGGGCCATGAAGTCCTCGGAGCCGATCTGCGTGTGACCCGGGAGGGGCGGGAGGGGCGCGAACCAGACCAGGTCGCGAGCCGACAGGTCCGCCGGCGTCGCAACCGGCGACGTGGTGGGGCTGGACGTTACAGATGTCGGCGTCGGTCGGTTGGATCCCGTCCCTGGCGATGGTGACGAGCTCGTGCTACAGGAGGATGCCAGTAGCACGAAGGCGGCAAGTACCGCGAGCTGTCGGTGACGGCCGACACCACTACTCATGGAGGGAGCGTACTGGACCGTTTCCGGCGCGGCGTGCCCACGATCGTCACTCACTGTTATCGGTTCCACCGGAGCAGCAACTAGGAACGAACTTCCACCCTGACCCGGTACTTGTGGCCGAGGTCACAAGACGCGCCTCGGCTGCTAGCGTCGAGTCATGGACTTCCTCACCAACGATCTCGTCAACCTTCTGCCCATCGCTGCCATCATCGCGCTGGTCGCCGGTATGGCCGTGGTCATGCGTGGCAGGCCGCGCGGCGGTCGCATCATTCGAGTGGTTGGCATCGGCGGCGGCGGGGCGAATACGGTCGAGGCCATGATCCGGTCCGGGATGCGTGGCGTTGACTACGTCGTGGTGAACACCGATCTCCACGCCCTGCGTCGGTCATCGGCCCGCACAAAGATCGCCATTGGGAAAGCGATGACCAACGGTCTTGGGACCGGCGGTGACGCAGCGCTCGCTGAGACGGCGGCTCGTGACGGGGCCGAACTGATTGGCCGTGCCCTGGCGGGTTCCGACCTGGTCGTCATCACCGCGGGGCTTGGCGGCGGGACCGGATCGGGAGCCGCCCCGGTGGTGGCCGACATCGCCCGCCAGCATGGCGCCCTGACGATGGCCGTCGTGACCAAGCCGTTCAGATTCGAGGGCGCTCGCCGTCAGCAGGTCGCGCAGAACGCCGCGAGGATCCTGGAAGACAAGGCCGACGCCGTGGCCACCGTTCCCAACGACCGAGTGCGCGACGTCATGCCCGCCGACGTGACGGTGGAGGATGCGTTCCGGTCGATCGATGAGGTCCTGCGCCGCAGCCTTGGCGAGATCGTCGCTCTCATCGCGGTCCCCGGCCGAATCAATATTGACTTCGCGGACGTGCGGGCCGTCCTGCAGGGTGGCGGGGCGGCCGTGGTAGGCCTCGGTCGCGCAGGGGGCGAAAACCGGGCCGCCGAGGCTACCCGCAGTGCGATGGCGGCAACC
This sequence comes from Chloroflexota bacterium, assembly GCA_038040195.1. Classification (NCBI taxonomy): domain Bacteria; kingdom Bacillati; phylum Chloroflexota; species Chloroflexota bacterium. Next base: position 144,950 of record JBBPIR010000001.1, read on the forward strand.
CTGCTCGAGGCTCGGATGGAAGGAGCGACGTCGATCCTTCTGAACGTGAGCGGCTCGCGCAAGCTCAAGCTGGCCGAGCTCGACGAGGTCGCGAAGACCGTGCTCGCCACGGCCGGCCAGGACGCGAACGTCGTGTTCGGGATGAGCCTTGACAGCCGCCTGCGGGACGAGGTTCAGGTCACCCTCATTGCGACCGGCTTCGAGGCTGCGCCACATGCCGAGGGCTTTACGAGCCCATCCGCCGACGCGACGCCGGCGGAATGGCGTCCCGTCTGGCTACGCCGGTCCGGGGCGGACGCCGATCCCAAGCCGACGCCCAGCACGTCCGGCCCCCGGCCGCGGCGTGCTAAGCGAACGGCCGCGCGGCCGCCTCAAGCCGAGGGCGCCCCTGACCCCGGGTTGGTGACTGAGGGCTGACACAGCCCTCGGGGGGCTACTTCTTCTTGGCCGCAGGCTTCTTGGCGGCCGGCTTCTTGGCCGTCGGTTTCTTCGTGTCGTGGTGGCTCACCCTAATTCCTCCATCGGGCGCAAGGCGCCGAAGTCGCGCCTGACGCCGGTTTGGTGGCCGGGGGCTGATACAGCCCTCGGGCGGTTACTTCTTCTTGGCCGCA